>JBBRHN010000031.1:0-12044 GCA_038222685.1 Chthoniobacterales bacterium
CTTCTTGGTCTGAGTGCCGCCGTCGGGTTTGTTCAGGTGCTGGTGAGTTACGCGGGGAGAGATTTTTTCACCTCGCTCGCCCAGCGCGATACGCAGGGCTTTTACAGGCATCTGTGGATTTATATCGGCACATTTGCCATCGCTGTTCCGGTGGGCGTTTTTTACCGATATTGCGCCGATCGGCTTTCGTTGCTGTGGAGGCAGTGGCTCACACAGATCATGGTGAGTCGGTATTTTTTTAACCGTGCGTTTTACCGCCTTCGTTATGCCGGGCACGTGGACAACCCCGATCAACGTATCTCGGAGGATATCCGGTTTTTTACCACCGGCATTCTCGGGTATCTGCTGACCCTGATCAATTCGCTGGTGACGCTGTTCGCGTTTACGGGCGTGCTATTTAGCATTTCCTGGAAGCTTCCGGTCGTCGTGTTTCTTTTTGCAGGCGCGGGAACTTTTCTCTCGATTCTCATCGGCAAACGACTCGTCGGCCTCAACTTTCTTCAGAACCAGAAAGAGGCAGACTTCCGCTATGGGCTTGTCCGGGTGCGTGACAATGCCGAGAGCATCGCCTTTTTTCGCGGGGAGAAACCCGAGAAGCGCGATCTCATGGTGCGCTTTACCGAGGTCGTCGCCAACACGCTCCGGATCATCGGCTGGAACCGAACACTCGGCTTCTTTACAAACGGCTACAGCAGCCTCGCGGTGATCGTGCCGGTGCTCATCGTTGGGCCGATGTTCATGCGGGGGCAGATCGAGTTTGGCGTTGTCACACAGGCGCAGGGGGCATTTGCCCAGATGGTGCTCGCTCTCAGTGTCGTGGTCGCGCAGTTCGAGGGAATAAGCGTTTTCGCGGCATCGGTCAAACGTCTCGCTGGTTTGTGGGAGGAACTGGACGAATACGATATCGAAGATTTTCACGCGGAACGAGAGAGGGCCGGCGAGGTCAGTGAAGGATGGCTCGGGCTCGTCCTCAGCAACCTGACCATTCAAACGCCCGACCGGGAAAAGACGCTCACGCGCGGGCTCAACTTCACGCTTCCGCCGGGCAAAAGCGCTCTGGTTATGGGGGAAAGCGGAGCGGGAAAGAGTTCGCTTTTGCGGACAATTGCGGGCCTCTGGCAGAGCGGATCCGGAACAATCGAACGGCCAAATAGCAACAATCTGATCTTCCTCCCGCAGCGTCCGTATCTGGTGCAAGGAACCTTGCGCGAGCAGTTGGTTTACCCCCGCTCTTGGAATGGGACTGACGACAGCGCTATCGTCGAGGCCCTAAGCAAAGTCAACCTCAGCGAGGTGTTCCGTGACGGCGACCTCGGGGTGGTCCAAGACTGGACGAATATTCTTTCGCTGGGTGAACAGCAACGCATCTCATTCGCGCGGATTTTTCTCAACAACCCCCAAATCGCTTTCCTCGACGAGGCCACCAGCGCGTTGGACGAACAGAACGAGCGCGTGCTTTACCAGAATCTGGTCGAGTCGGGAATCTCGTTCGTCAGCGTCGGACACCGGAGCACGCTCAAAGAGTTTCATGATTTCCTGATCGTTCTCGACAGGGATGGCGGATTTACCGTCTCGGACTTGAAGGGCTAAACCCAATCTCGATAGATTCTTCCGAGCGGAGTCAGGCGGCTGGCGCGGGGATGAAAAATTGTGCCGATGCGGTATTCGTCGGTAACGCGGTCGGCAAACCATGCATAACGCTCGACGAAGGGGAGGCCATCCAGCATTGCGAGAAGGTTTTTTAAAAAAATCCGAGCCATCGCAGCAGTCGGCTTGGCAAGGCGGGGTTGATTCCATGCGGCGATATCGGCCGCACCACACTCGGTGAGCCAGACTGGCAGGCCGTATTTTTCGTGGGCGTCGGTGAGCATCTTTTCGATCTGTTTGACAGAATCCGGGTTGCTGACGTCGGGATATCTGTGCAGGCAGATGAAATCGATCCTCAGCCCGCGTCGGATCGCCTCGGGCATGAATTTGTCGATCCACGTCGAGTCTGCGGGGGCGGGGCTCCCAAGGCGTTGCTTGAGCGTCATGAGCTTTGGCCAATGTTGCATGCATTCCTCCGGTGTCATATTCGCTTGGCCGGGCATGTCCGGTTCGTTGAAGCCAAGCACATGGGTCGCCTCGCTTTTCTGCACGGCAGCAAGGTTCTCGGGTGTCACATCCGAAGCACACCAAAACATCGGCACGAATTCGACATCGGGAACAGGGCCGATTTTTTCGAAAGGCCGCCAGTTGTAATACCACCCGAGATTGGCCTGCCTGAGATCGTGCGGCGTGGTCAGCTCGTGCCAGGAGCCCAGCCCTTTTCTTGCGGCCCTCGGGACGTGGTTGGAAAGCGGCGCGCCGCCATCAGCGTTCATCTTTTGCGTCATGCTCCTTTGACGACAACATCTCCCCGGCGGTGATGGAAATCAACTGCTCCCTTGCTTTCTGCCAGTGCTCCCTGTCACGCCCATGGGGGCAGCCCTCATGGAGCCACACACGGTAGGCCCCGAGGGCGATCTCTTCGTCCGAAGGTTCAGGGAGGGTTTGAGTTGGTTGTTCCATTAATTGCGAAAACGGTTTTTAGACAAGATTCACAAGATGGACAAGATTCTCAGGAGGAGATTGTTTTGTAGAAAATATGCATATCGACTTTGCCGGAGGATGGAGCTCCTGCTCCGTCCAGTGCTTTGTGAACGCAGCAGGAGCTACGTTTTCCGGTTCGTCGTCGCGCGCCTTTTGTGCCCTTGCGTTCAATCGCTTTTTTCGGGTTAAGGAGTGCTTCTTTGGATCGCGCTTGGCGTGAGGGTGCGGAATCTGCTCTGCTCACGGGCTCATTATGTCCGCGTCTAAACTTTCCCGCACGATCCAGATCTATGGATCGGTGCTTGCGCTCGCGACGCCGATGTTGCTCGGGCAAGCGGGGCAGGTTTTGTTGCAACTCACAGATACGGTGATGGTGGGGCGGTTGGGGGCGGTGCCTTTGGCGGGGGCGGCTTTGGCGGGTAATCTCGTGATGTTTGCTTTGTATTTTGCCTATGGCGCGCTGGGGGCCGTTGCGCCGAGTATTGGGCAGGCTTTTGGATCGAAGGATTTTGGCACGCTGCGCACTGTCGCTCAAGCGTCGCTCTGGCTTGGGCTGGCGGTGGGAAGTTTGGTGGCGATTGCGCTCACGGCATTGGTGCCTTTTCTGGGGCACCTCGGCCAACCACCCGAAGTCGTCGCGGTGTGCGGCGGATATCTTGCCCTCATCGCATGGTCGTTGCCGGCCGCGATGATTTGCTTGGTGCTGGGGCAAACGGCGGAAGCGGTCAATCGCCCTTGGCCTGTCATGGGTATTTTGATGGGTGCCGTGGTGTTGAACGCGGGATTAAACCTGCTGCTGATCTTCGGGCACTGGGGATTTCCTGCTCTGGGGCTTGAGGGAGCGGGATGGGCGACGTTGACCTCGCGTCTCGTGCAGGCGGCGGCGTTGGGGATATGGATTCAGCGGGATCGGGTATTTGTCGAAATGAAAAAATGGGAGCCGGTCGGTCGGGCGGCGGCGACGTTTCGAGGTTTGCTCAAACAGGGTTTGCCTGTAGCGGCGCAGGATGTGCTCGAAGGTGGATCGTTTGCCGTTGGAGCCTTAATGCTGGGATGGCTTGGGACGACGGCGTTGGCGGCCAACCAAGTCACCATCGGCATTGCGTCGCTGGCGTGGATGTTTCCCATCGCGCTTTCGACCGCGGCTAGTGTGCGGGTTGCGCAGGCGGCAGGTGCGGGCGATCTCGCGGAGGCGCGTCGCGTGGGGCTGGCGGCGCTTTCACTCGGGGTGAGTTTAATGGCGGTATGCGCCGTCTTTTACATCACGTTCGGGCATTTTCTTGCGGGCCTTTTCACGTCGGATCCGGCGGTCGTCGCTCTGGCAGGCCAACTCGTGATCATCGCCGGCATTTATCAGATTTCCGACGCGATCCAATCTGTGAGCCTTGGCTCTTTGCGTGGTTTGCTCGACAACCGCGTGCCGATGGTCGCGAATGCGATTTGCTATTGGGGTCTGAGCCTTCCGACGGTTTACATTCTGGCCTTCCCGCTTGGCTGGGGCGCGGTGGGCATTTGGGTTGGCTACCTCCCGTGGATGGTGCTGACCGGGTTGTTTTTTCTCTGGAGATTTTTGCAACTCACGCGCGCGAAATGAATTGTTGGATGTCGGGCCGCGAGGCGTGGTAGATTGCGGAATCCATGAATGAGGTTCTTGAGCTTTTTCGACAGACCGGGGCGTTGCTGAGCGGGCATTTTGTGTTGCGAAGCGGCTTGCACAGCCGGGAATTTTTTCAGTGTGCTTTGTTGCTGCAGGATGCGGCCATCGCGGCGCAGGTTTGCGGAATGCTTGCGGATAAACTCGATTCACATGATGCGACGACGGTGATTTCGCCGGCCGTTGGAGGCATTATCGTCGGACAGGAAGTGGCTCGCCATCTCGGTAAGCGTCACATTTTTGCAGAAAAGGACGGCGGCGGTGGACTCGTGCTGCGCCGTTTTACGATTTCGCCAGGGGAGAAATTTTTGGTGGCAGAAGATGTTGTCACGCGCGGCGGTCGCGTGCAGGAGACGATCCAAATCGTGCGCGATCACGGCGGAATCGTCGTCGCTGCCGGATCCATCGTTGATCGGAGCGGAGGCACGCTGCCGGATTTCGGATGTCCGTTTGTCTCGCTGGTTCAAATGAACGTCGAGACCTTCGAGCCGACCAATATCCCGCCCGATCTTGTCGGCATCCCGGCCATCAAGCCCGGGAGCAAATAGAGGTCACGCCTCTTCGGGAGCGGCAGAGAGCACCTCGTCGAGTGCTTGCTCAAAATCGTCGAGACCTGTGCTCGGAATGATGATCGAGTTGCGGCGACCATGCGCCTCTTCAGTGATTTTCAAAAAACGCCCGCGATCGTTTTCACGATATTCGATGAAGAAGTGCTTGCGCTCGATTTGTATCTCGCGCGATTCGAGAATGGTGTCCATGGATGCCCGCTTAGAAGAGATGTTTATTAAAGGTTAGTTTGGCGCACGAGCACAACAGAAAACTTTTGAGTTTCCCGGCACGATCTCTGTCGAGACCCGTCCGTCGTGTCGGGTTTCAGTCCCCCAACTCGGCGTCGTCTAGCCATTGGCCGTAGGTTTTGATGACGGCGTTGGATAACCCGGTGATGCGAAGCTGGGTCTCGTCGAGATATTGGTGCATGCCTGCGGAGAAAACGTCGTCGATGGTCGTAAAGTTGAGTGCCGATCGCAACTTGCCCGCGAGCCGCTCGGCTTCATTGCTGAAATAAGAGTGCTCGCATCCGGAAATGCGGTGCAGCGCACCATCCACATGGTCGATGCAAAAGCGAATCGAGCGCGGGAACGAGTCGTGAAGGATGAGAAACTGCGCGACGTTCCGTCCTGTGACCTGGCCATGCGAGATTTTGAGAAACGCCTCGAGGGCGCTGCACGAGCGGAGGACAGCCAGCCACTGCGTGACATCGACTGTGCCGCCGACGTGCTCGCCCGTCGGGAGGAGGATGTGGTATTTAATGTCGAGCACGCGCGAGGTTGAGTCCGCCCGTTCGAGAAACTTGCCAAGCTGAAGGAAATGCCACCCCTCGGAATGGGTCATGGTCGCATCGGTGATCCCTTGGAATGAATGGAGGCTGTCCACGAGCGAGCGGTAAAACTCGATGGGGCTCTCGGCAAAGGCGGCGTGCGCAGCAGGGCTTTGGGCGTAAAGATACAGGCGGTTAAGCTGCTCCCACATCTCGCTTGAAATCTGCTCGCGCACCATGCGCGCGTTCTCGCGAGCGAGTGTCACGCAGGAGACAATGGAGTGAGGGTTCTTTTTCTCAAACGTCACAAACTCCATCACGGCATCGCCGGAGATGCCCGTGTGAAATTCGCTAAACCTCTCCTGATCTTCAAGCGTGGCAAGAATCGGCTGCCAATGCTGCTGAACGGTGCCGGCGTTTTGATCTTCGAAGTCGAGCAATAGCTGAATGTTGACATCCAAGATGCGGGCATTGGCCTCCGCTCGTTCGATGTAGCGACTCAGCCAAAAACAGGCATCGGCGACGCGGCTCAGCACGGAGCGACCTCCTCATCCAGCACCCACGTGTCCTTGCTACCGCCACCCTGGGAGGAGTTGACCACGAGTGATCCCTTGCGCATCGCCACACGCGTGAGTCCGCCGGGAATGATGACCGTTTTTTCGCCCGACAGAATGTAAGGACGCAGGTCGATGTGGCGGCCTTCGAGTTTGCCGTCGTTACAGCACGGAGAGCGCGAGAGTTGAATCACTGGTTGAGCGATGTAACCGCGCGGGTCGGCGATGATCGCGTCGCGGAATTTTGCGATTTCCTCCTGAGAAGCGTGCGGGCCGATCATCATCCCGTAGCCACCACTCTCGTTGGCGGCTTTGACGACCAGTTCGGGAAGGTGATCGAGGATGTATTTGCGATCTGTCTCCACTGCGGACAGGAAGGTTTCCACATTCGGCAGGACCGGGTCTTCACCGAGGTAGAATTTGATCATCGCGGGAACATAATAATACGTCACCTTGTCGTCGGCGACGCCGGTGCCGATGGCGTTCGCTAGGTTCACATTACCAGCCCGGTAGGCGTCGACGATGCCAGGCACGCCCAGCGCGGAGTCTTTTCGGAATACGGTCGGGTCAAGGAAGTCGTCATCGATTCGGCGATAGATGACATCGACCTGCTTGAGACCCTTTGTCGTCTTCATGAAGACACGCGACTTTTCGACGACCAGATCGCGACCGACGACGATCTCGATGCCCATCGCGCGTGCGAGGAACGAGTGTTCGAAGTAAGCGGAATTGTAAATGCCCGGCGTCAAAACGACAACCGTGGGGTCGGGATTTCCGTTTGGCGCAACGTGCCGGAGCGCAGCGAGCAACTCCTGAGGATAGCGATCCACGGGACGCACGGGATAACGCGAGAAGAGCTTTGGAAATACCCGCTTCATCGCCTGCCGGTTTTCAAGGAGATAGGAGACCCCGGAGGGACAGCGTCCGTTATCCTCCAATACATAATATTGCCCGTCCGCGCCGCGAATCAGATCCGTGCCGCAGACGTGGATGTAGATATTGCGGGGCACATTGAAGCCAACCAACTCGGGACGATAATGCTTCGCGCTGAGAACGATCTCGGCGGGAATGATGCCCTCTTTGATGATTCGCTGCTCGTGATAAATATCGTGAAGGAAAAGATTGAGAGCTGTGAGCCGCTGAACAAGACCGCGTTCAATTGTCTCCCATTCCGCCGCCGGGATGATCCTCGGGATCAGGTCAAACGGCATGATGCGCTCCGTTCCCTCGTCGCCGCTGTAAACCGTAAACGTGACGCCTTGGTTGAGGTAGGATTTCTCCGCCAGCGCCCTTTTGTGCTCAAACTCGGACGGATCCATCTGGCAGAATCTCTCGCGCAGTAGCGCATAGTGGGGGCGCACGCGACCGTCATCGGAGAACATCTCGTCAAAGAACCCGCCGCGGTCGTAACTTTCGAACAATCCCTGCATCCTTCCCGCTATCTTGGATGACGTTTCATGCCATGGAAAGCCGAAAATCTTTCCGTGCTCACTCCGCTTTCGCAGTCAGCGGGTCAGCCTCCAACGGCGCCGAGACGCCGCCGAACTTCGGGTAGACAAAACGCGCCGATACCGAGTTGCTTCGAGTGCAACCGCGGGCGGTTGAAACGCCGTTTTTCTTCAGAAATTCGAGCGAGGCATGGAGCAGGCTCGTGCCGAACCCGCGATTGCGATATTCGTGAAGCACGCAAGGGCCCGTTACCAGATGGTTTTCCGACGCGGGTTCAGGATCCAGAACCGAGGCGCCAATCACGCGGGCACCATGGACTAACACCACGCACGGTGGTTCGACCGAGTCGAAAGCGGCGTGCACACCGGCAAGCAGTTTTTCTGCCAGCGTTTTTGTCACATCGCTCCACGAGGAGTCCATTGCGATGGAGCTGGAGATCACACGCCCAACTACCGCCGCATCCTCCTTCGTGGCGGGGCGTAAAATGAGCGGAGCGACGTCCACAACAGGGTCGGCAACACCGGCCGTCGACCATTCAAAGCGAATCCATGGAATCATAAATAAATTGCCCTTGGCGTCGGCAAGACCGCGCTAAGATGCCCCCTGATCGTCGCGGCTCACCCACCAAACGCAGCCGAGGATGAGTGTGGAAAGGACGGTAAAGGCGAAAAAATTAAGCATGGTTGCGGGCGGGGACTTCCCAAGTTTTTGGCCATCCGTCAATAATAATCGGTTTTGAAATTTTTCGATCACGAGATTTCCAAGTTAAAAAAATCGCGAAAAACCGCCCGGTAAACATCCCGTTTGATCGGCGGCACCCACTCGATTCGGAACTCGGACGGCGCGACCCACCTGAAGGCCCCGAACTCTTCGCGATCCACGCGGATTTGTTTTTCGGCGTCGCCCGTCATCTCCGCCAAGAAGTAAGTCTGTTCCTGCCCGTCAAATCCTTCTTTGCGAAAACCCGGGCGGAAGCGATAGGAATAGGGTCCTTTTCGGCAGAGGATTTTATAGTCGGCAGGGCGCAGCGAAATTTCCTCACGAACTTCTCGGGCAAGGGTGGTCTCTTGGTCCTCGCCCTCTTTCGCACCGCCTTGCGGAAACTGCCATGAGCCTTTGAAATCGGCCCGTTCGCAGACGAGGATGAAGCCGTCGACGCGCGTCAAGATGAGAGCCACATTGGGCCGATAGTGCGACATGCGATGACGCTACGCGAAAAAAATCACTTGGGCAAACTGGAAGCTTGTCACCGCCCGCCGGACTGCAATCAATGGTGAAAGAACATTGCGTCTCACTATGAAAAAAATCCTATTTCTAATTTGCGTCTGTGCCAGCCTCGTTCACGCGCAGACTCCCGCCGAGTCTCCAACCCCGGCTGACAGCGCCCCTGACCGTGGTGTGTGGCGGGCGGAATTGCCCGGCGGCACTTTTGTCGCCGCGCTCTCGGCCATCACGACGGTAAGCACGCACGAATATGTCGTGGACGGGACGGCCCGCGTGACCGAGGTCAGCGTCGGTCTCATCGGCTCCGTTCAGGCGAGGTTTTATTTTATCGAGCCTAACACGCCTGAGGCGCCGGGAGGCGTTGGCCAGTCCACCATCAATTTTGTTCAGGAGAAAATGACCGAAGCGGCAGATCGCACCGGAACAGATGTCTGGAAAAAGGTGGTGAAAAAGTATCCCGAAGCCACGCACGCTCACACGGTCGAGTATCGTCTCGACTCGAAGCAAACGCTGGCCAAGCTTTTTAAGAGCGTCGAATCGGCATGGATGAGAGGCCGCGGCGCGACATTCAAACCTTGAACGCCTCCGGTCCAGCGTCCATTCTCTGCTTTCGTCTCCTGCTTTAATCTTTTGTCCACTCACCACAAACCCACGCATGAATGCGGCGTCTTTGCCGTCTTTGGTCACCCGGATTCCGCACTCCTGACTTATTACGGACTGTTCGCTCTCCAGCACCGCGGTCAGGAGAGCGCGGGCATTGTCTCGGCGAAAGGCTCTGAGCGGGCTTTTCAGGTGCACAAAGGCATGGGCCTCGTTTCTCAGGTCTTTCCGACGGATGAACTCGATCGGCTCTCTGGCACTCGCGCGATTGGCCACGTTCGTTATTCGACGACCGGATCGAGCACGAGGAAGAACGCGCAGCCGTTTGTTGTTGATACGGCGCGCGGCCAGCTTGCCATCGCGCACAATGGCAACCTCGTCAATGCCGCTGCTCTCCGCTCGGAATTGGAGGCGAGAGGATCTATTTTCCAGACGACCGTCGACAGCGAAATCGTCCTTCACCTCCTCGCCCAGCCGCAGGGCGCGGGCGGAGGGTTGGCTGCATTGCGCCGGCTGGAGGGTGCTTTCTCCGTCGTGCTCATGGGCGAACGCGAGATCATTGGCTTTCGCGATCCGCACGGCTTTCGTCCTCTGTGTCTCGGAAAACTTGACGGTGCGTATGTCCTCGCCTCCGAAAGTTGCGCGTTTGATTTAATTCACGCGGAATTCATCCGCGACATCGAACCCGGCGAAGTTGTCATCATCGACAACGACGGCATCCGCAGTGAGTGGCCGTTCAAAAAGGCCCGCGAGGCGTTCTGTATTTTTGAATACGTCTATTTTGCGCGTCCCGACAGCAACGTGGGCTCGGTGAACGTCAGCAAAGTCCGCGTCGAAATGGGTCGCGAACTTGCCCGCGAGCATCCGGTCGAGGCTGATCTCGTGATCCCTGTCCCCGACTCCGGAATCTACGCCGCGCTCGGTTTTTCGGAGGAGCTCGGAATTCCCTACTACCCGGCCTTCGTGCGCAATCACTACATCGGGCGCACATTCATTCAGCCCACGCAGCTCATTCGCGATTTTAATGTCCGCGTGAAGCTCAATCTCATTCGCGAGGCCGTAGAAGGCAAACGCGTCGTGGTCGTGGACGACTCGATTGTGCGCGGCACCACGGCCCGCACGCGCATTGTGAACCTTCGCGAGAACGGAGCGAAGGAAGTCCACATGCGCATCAGTTGCCCTCCACACAAAAACGCCTGCTACTACGGCATCGACTTTCCTGACCCCGAAAAACTCATCGCCAATCAGTGCACGGAGCAAGAAATCTGTAACTACCTGGGCGCTGACTCGATTGGCTATCTCGGCATTGAGGGAATGGTGCGTGCGACGGGACGCCCAATAAACCAATTCTGCATGGCTTGCTTCAACGGTGAGTATCCTGTGCCGTTCGATGAAAATTTTGATAAACTGATCATGGAAAAACGCCGCGAGAAAGCCCGCTTGCTCGAGCCGCAAGAACCACGTCTCCTTTGATGAAAGCCCGCAAAGTCAAAGCCTACGCCGCCGCTGGCGTCGATGTAGATCTCGGCAATAAGGTCAAGAGCGGCATTCACGCTCTCGTGCGTTCGACACATGGCCCTGAAGTGCTTGGAAAAATCGGCGGCTTCGGCGGCCTCTTTCAGCCCGATTTTTCCGGGATGCGCGCACCGGTTCTCGTTTCGAGCGTGGACGGCGTCGGCACGAAGCTCAAGATCGCCTTTGCCGCGGGACGCCACGACACCATTGGTCAGGATCTCGTCAACCATTGCATCAACGACATCGCCGTCATCGGCGCCCGCCCGCTCTTTTTTCTCGACTACATTGCGGGCGAGAGCCTCGACCCAGTCGTGTTCCGGGAAATCCTCAAAGGCTTTGCCAAAGCCTGCCGCGCCGCGAAGTGCGCGCTCGTCGGCGGCGAGACCGCCCAGATGCCCGGGATGTATCGACCGGGCGAATACGATGTCGCCGGCACGATCGTCGGCGTGGTGGATCGCTCCAAACTCCTCGACGGTTCCAAAGTCAAAAAAGGTGATGTGCTGATCGGCCTTCGCGGCAACGGACTTCACACGAACGGTTACTCGCTCGCTCGAAAAGTTCTTCTCGAGACAATGAGCCTCTCGCTCTCAAAAGTCGCACCCGGCATGGACAAACCCCTCGGCACGGAATTGCTCCGCGTGCACCCCAACTACCAGCCGCTCATGGCCTCGCTTCCGCCAGGCGTCATCCGCGGCGCTGCTCACATTACGGGCGGTGGACTCCTCGATAATCTTCCCCGCGTTTTGCCGCCGGACTGCCGCGCCGAAATCGACAAAAACTCGTGGAGCGTGCCTCCGATTTTCGATCTCATCCGTTATGGCGGCAACGTGCCGGAGCTCGAAATGTATCAAGTCTTCAACATGGGCATCGGCATGGTGCTCATCGTTCCCGCAGCCAAAGCCCGCGACGTAGTCGCCAAGACGAAGGGCATTGTCATCGGACGCGTCACCAGCGGCCCTCGCGACGTTGTCATTGCCTGACGCCGCCCTTCTTCTCGTGTGAGACTCTGGAAACGCAAACCCGCCCTCGGTATCGGCATCGGCGTGGGTATCGTCGGCGCACTCGCACTGGCCGTTCGCTACGGGCTCAAGCACGCCGCGCGCGAGCCCATCCCCGATTCGATTTCCCCGGCGATTTTTGCCACACGCGTGGCCCAAAC
>JBBRHN010000032.1:0-11865 GCA_038222685.1 Chthoniobacterales bacterium
GGCAGCACTGCCGCCCGAAACATTCTATAAAGTTTGGCAGCTAGGCTCTCAGAGCAGCGGCTCTCGCCAGATTATGGCCGCTCTCAATCACTTTGCCCCCGTGTGCAAATCCCCCGCCTCGCAAAAAAGTGGGACATGCCAGAGGAGGTCCCTCCCTAAGAACAATTTTGACAGGATCTACAGGATTGATGGGATTTACAGGATTCAGAAGGGGCGCAGGGTGGGAACAAAAAAAGAGCGGGCAGCTTTGGGCTGCCCGCTCTTGCGGAGTGTTGTTATGAAGGAGCGAAACCTTAGGCTGACTTCTCGTCGGTGGCTTCGGTTTTTTCCGGCGCCTTTTCAGCAGCGGCTTTTTTGGCTGGTGCTTTTTTGGCGGGCTTTTTCGTGACGGCGATGGGCTCTTCTGGAGCCTCGATCACGACGGAATCAACCCATTCGATGTAGGCCATCGGTGCGGAGTCGCTGGGGCGGGGCCCGAGCTTAATGATGCGGGTGTAGCCGCCTTTGCGGTCAGCGGCGCGGGGAGCGATCTCGGAGAAGAGCTTTTTGACGGCATCTTTTTGTCCGAGGGCACCGGCTGCTTGACGGCGGGCGTGGAGGTCGCCGCGTTTGCCGAGGGTAACCATCTTTTCGGCAAGTGGGCGCACGGCTTTGGCCTTGGCGAGGGTGGTCTTGATGCGTGTGTGCTCGATGAGGCTGCAAACCTGATTGGCGAGCATGGCGTCGCGGTGGGCGGTCGAACGACCGAGCTTGACGGTGTTTTTACGGTGGCGCATGGCGGATTACTTAGCGGGTTCCGGCGGGAGTTCGACCAAACCTGGCTCGAATTTCATTCCGAGTCCGAGGCCGAGTTGCTGGAGTTTGTCTTTGATTTCGTTGAGGGATTTTTTTCCGAAGTTACGGTATTTGAGCATCTCGGCCTCGGTCTTCATGCCGAGCTGGCCCACGGTCGTGATGTTTGCGTTGTTGAGGCAATTCGCGGCGCGGACGGAGAGTTCGATTTCGTTCACGCTCATGTTGAGAAGCTTCTTGAGGCGTGTGTTTTCCTGGCTGACCTCTTGCGGGGTCTCATCGAATTCGACCTGCTCATCGTTGAATCCGACGAATACATCGAGGTGATGGCGGAGGATGGCGGAGGACTGAAGGAGCGCCTCGTCCGGGGTGATGCGGCCATCGGTCCAGATCTCGACGATGAGCTTATCGTAATCGGTGCGCTGACCGACGCGGGTGTTCTCGACGGCGTATTTGACGCGGGTCACTGGTGAGAAAATCGAGTCAATGGCGATGACTCCGATGGCTTGTTCGGCGGATTTGTTTTCGTCGCCGGTGGCGAAGCCGCGTCCGACTTTGATCTCAAACTCGGCTTCGAATTTCAGCTTCTTGTCGAGGGTGCAAATGAGTTGCTCGGGGTTGAGCACTTCGCACTGGGCTGTGCTGGTGATGTCGCCGGCTGTGACCGCGCCCTCTCTGTTTACGGCGAGCTTGAGGCTGCGAACTTCGTGGTCGTGAGCCTTAAACTTGACTTTTTTGAGGTTGAGAATGATCTCCACGACATCTTCAACCACGCCGGGAAGGCTGGTGAACTCGTGATGAGCGCCTTCGATTTTGACGGATGTGATGGCGGCTCCTTCCAGCGAGCTGAGGAGGACGCGGCGAAGGGAGTTGCCAATCGTGTGGCCGTATCCGGCTTCGAAGGGCTCCGCAATGAAGCGTGCGTAGGTTTCTGTGGCATTGGACTCGTCTTTGACGAGGGTTTTCGGCATTTCAAACCGACCGAGGCGTATGGGCATATTGTTATTTTTTTGTCCGACGGGTTTCCCCGGGCGCTTGCGGCAACGCGTCGAAGACGGCTGCCCCGGGACCAACGGCGGACGGAATGTTTGCGCGGACGGAAAAGATGGCGGGATGTGGGCGGTTGTCAATCTCTTTTTTCGTGGCGGGCGCGAGAAAGGTTTCTGGCACCGCTTGCTCTTTGATCCTGCAAACGGCGATACTCGTGAAATGGCTGGCTCTCATGAAACTCTGCGAAATGCGGCGGTGGTATTTTCTTTGAAGCGAACGCCGGTGTTTGCGGGTTTGGCGGAGGACGATTTAGAGATGATCGCACGGTTCGCCGTGTTGAGGAATTTTTCACGCGGCGAGTATTTGTTTCGGCAGCGGGAGCCGGCGCACGGATTTTATATTGTGCGGCGCGGGATCATCAACGTTCACCGCGTGGCCGCAGACGGACGCGAGCAGGTGATTCATCTTTTCCGTCCGACGGAGTCTTTTGCCGAAAACTCGCTGGCGAGTGACGGGGGCTACCTCACGGATGCGCGTTCGGTGGGCGAGAGCGAGGTTATTCTGGTGCCGAAGTGGGAGTTTCTACAAATTCTGCGTCAGCGCGCTGACATTTCGTTGCGGATCGTCGCATCGATGAGCCAGCACATGCGGGGGCTGATCACGTCGCTGGAGAGCGCGACGTTGAAGGATGCGGAAACGCGTTTGATGAACTGGATCTTGCGCCGGTGTCCGCGTCCTCTCACGAGTGAAGCGACAGAGGTGGCGATCGGGATGACGAAGTCGATGTTGTCGGGAGAGCTGGGGACGCGGCAGGAAACGCTCTCGCGAACGCTTGCGCGGCTTCGCGACGCCGGGCTGGTGGCCGTCCGCGGTCGGACCATTAAAGTGCTCGATCCCTTGCGTCTCGATCAGGCGTTTCGAGCGCACCTCTCCGGGCGTGAAGGAGAGTGAGGGCGTTATTTCTTTTGCTCGCGAGCGACTTCCTCAAAAAGCTCGACGAGGCCGTCGTCCACTCGGAGGTCAACCAGTTTCCAACCGGACGGACCTTTGTAAAAATAGAAACGCCAGCGGAGGGGAAGATCCTGATTGAGCGAAATGCAGGTGTGCCGGATGAGGCTGTTGCCTGCGGCGAGGCTGCCGATCTTTTCGAAACCCGCGATGGGGCCGTAACTGTCGATGGCTTGGCTGGTGCGGGCTTTGAGTTGTTTGACGTCCTCGTTGCGCTCGGCGATGACAGTTCCGCGCACGAGGGCTTCGTAAGCCGGATCGACCTGGCCGGCTTTGAGCGCGAGGAAAAATGCCTGGATCGCCTCGTCGGGAGTGCTGGTATTGATCGCAGCGGGCGTCGGACTCGCGGCCGGCGTTGCGAGCTCTGTTTGGCCGGGCTGAAAAATCATGCGCTTGCGCGGGTCGGCTCCGGGTTCTTCGGCGCGGAGACTGGAAACAGAAAAAAGGGCAGTGAGCGTAAGGATGGCGAGAAGCGGGTTCATGATTTGCGAACCCACTTTAGATACCATCTCCAAAAAGGCACGAGAGTTCGGGGGTGGCGACAGGAGAATTTTTCATGACGTCGGCGAGTGTGGTCGAGTCCATCAAGTGCGCGACGATGTTTCGTGCGTTCAACATCACCCGGCGAAAGCGGCAGACGGGTTCCTGCGAGCAGCGTTTGTAATCCGTGACCGAGACGCAGGCGATGGGGGCAAGGTAGCCATCGAAATGGCGCACGATTTCTCCCATCGTTATTTTCGCAGGACTTTTGGCAAGCACGTAGCCGCCGCGTTTTCCCGGTAGGCTGCGAACCCAGCTACGCTCTTTGAGGTCGAGCATGATGTGCTCAAGGAATCTCTTCGGGACATCATTCCGCCTCGCGAGCTCACCGATGGGGATGGGCAGGCCGCCCGCGTGTTCGACGAGAGTGAACAGTGCGCGGAGGGCGTAGTCGGTGCGCATCGAGAGCTGCATATACGATATGGGTAGCCGTTATTCGTTCGCTTGCAAGTCCGTTGGTGCCTGGCTCACGTAAAGATCGGCACGAAAATTCTCTTTGGGTATTCGCATTTTTTCTCTTGCGCGTTGCAATGTGTTCACTAGTCTCTCACCTCCCGCATGCCGTTTGGAGACCGCGACAGCCACCGCCGGGTGGTTTTTTTGTCCCCACGCAATCTGCAGGACGCTTAAAGATATCTACAATGCCCACGATTAATCAATTGGTTCGCAAAGGCCGGAAAAAAATTACGGTCAAATCGAAATCGCCTGCTCTGGTGAATTGCCCCCAACGCCGCGGCGTCTGCGTGCAAGTCATGACGCGCACGCCTAAGAAGCCGAACTCCGCGCTTCGCAAAGTCGCCAAAGTCCGCCTGACGAATGGTCAGGAAGTCATCGCCTACATTCCTGGGGAAGGCCACAACCTCCAAGAGCACTCGATTGTCCTCGTTCGCGGTGGCCGAGTGAAAGATCTTCCAGGCGTGCGTTACCACATTGTCCGTGGAACGCTCGACAGCCTCGGGGTGGATGGCCGCCGCCGGAGCCGCTCTAAATACGGAGCCAAACGCCCGAAGCCGGGCCAAGAAGATGCCAAAGGCGCAAAAGGTGCCAAGGGCAAGAAGAAGTAATTTTCGAAATCCGCAACCTGCAATTTACATTTAGAATATGTCCCGTAGACGCCGAGTCATCCACAAAGAAGTTAAAAAAGACGCCCGTTACGCGAGTCCGGTCGTCGCACGCCTCATCAGCGCAGTCATGCGCGAGGGTAAGAAATCCATTGCCGAGCGCATCGTTTACACGGCCATCGACAAGAGCCGCGAAGGCAGCGATACGGTCGACCCTCTCGAGACCCTTAACAAGGCCATCGAGAATGTGAAACCCCGTCTCGAAGTGAAATCCCGTCGCGTGGGTGGTGCCACTTACCAAGTGCCGATGGAAGTTCCCGCCGACCGTCAAATCGCCCTGGCGATGCGCTGGTTGGTGACATTCGCCGGCAATCGCAAAGGTGTGCCGATGGAGAACGCGCTTGCTTACGAGCTCAAAGACGCTGCCGCCGGGCAGGGCAATGCGATCAAGAAACGTGACGACATGCACAAAATGGCGCAGGCCAACCGTGCGTTCGCGCATTTCCGCTGGTAGAACCAACCGTCCTCAATCTCTCTCATCTCTATGTCCGCTACGCTCGAGGCCAAGTCCGCCAACCCAAATTCTCCGAACCGCGCTTTCCCCCTCGAGCGCACCCGCAACATCGGTATCGCGGCGCACATTGACGCCGGTAAAACCACTCTCACCGAGCGGATTCTTTTCTACACTGGAATGATCCACAAAATCGGCGAAGTGCACGAGGGCACGACCGTCACCGATTGGATGGAACAAGAACGCGAGCGAGGGATCACCATCACCTCCGCTGCAACGACCTGTTCATGGACGCAGCGGCAAGAGGAAGGTATCTACAAGGCCTACGAAGGCATGAAAATGCGGGTGAACATTATCGACACTCCCGGGCATGTGGATTTCACGGCTGAGGTCGAACGTTCTCTTCGCGTGCTCGACGGTGCCATCGCTGTTTTTTGTGGAGTTGCCGGGGTGCAGCCGCAGTCGGAAACCGTTTGGCGTCAGGCGACGAAATACGGTGTTCCCCGTATCGCTTTCGTTAATAAAATGGATCGCACGGGTGCGGATTTCAACGCCGCTGTGGATTCCATGCGCTCGAAGTTGGGTGCAAACGCCTGGCCCGTTCTCATCCCGCTGGGTCGCGAGGATTACCTCACAGGACAGATCGACATTCTTAACCAAAAAGCGATCATCTACATTGATGACGGCACAATGGGCTCGACTTACGAGGTCCGTGAGATTCCAGAAGAGTTGAAAGAGTCAGCGGTGAAAGCTTACGCCGACCTCGTCGCTCAAATGTGCGATCTCGACGACGAAATTGGAATGATGTTTCTCGAAGAGCAACCGATCAGCAAAGAGCAACTCAAGGCCGCGATTCGCCGTCAAACCATTGCCAATCGCTTCGTGCCAGTCGCTGGCGGTTCCGCTTTCAAAAACAAAGGTGTCCAGTATCTCGTCGATGCTGTTATCGATTATCTCCCCGGTCCACTCGACATCGCAGCAGTCAGGGGGCAAAACCCAGACAACGGCGACCCAATTGAAGTCTTGTCTGATGACAATGCGAAGTTTTGCTCGCTCGCATTCAAGCTATGGAGCGATCCATTCGTCGGAAAACTCGTATTTTTCCGCGTGTATTCCGGGAAACTCTCCAAGGGCGACACCGTTTACAATCCTCGCACAAACAAGCGCGAACGCATCAGCCGCCTGATTCAAATTCAGGCCGACAAACGCGAGGATATCGATACGTGTTACTCGGGCGACATCGCCGCCATCGTGGGCATCAAAAATATCACGACCGGCGACACGCTTTGCGATGAGGATTTTCCGATCCTCCTTGAACCGCCATCGTTCCCTGATCCCGTGATCTCGATGTCCGTCGAGCCGAAGACAAAAGCCGACCAAGAAAAAATGGGAATGGCCCTCCAGCGCCTCGCTGAAGAAGATCCGACCTTTCGCGTCTTCACTGACGAAGAAACCGGCCAGACGATCATAGCCGGCATGGGTGAACTCCATCTCGAGATCATCCGCGACCGTATGTTGCGTGAGTTCAAGGTCGAGGCCAATTCCGGCAAGCCGCAGATCGCTTACAAAGAGACGATTCTTACTCCAGCCAACGGCGAGGGCAAACTTGTCAAGCAATCCGGTGGTCGCGGACAATACGGTCACGTTGTTTGCAAAGTCACCCCCAACGAACGTGGCAAAGGTATTACCATCGAAAACAAGGTGGTCGGCGGGACGATCCCGAAAGAGTTCATTCCGGCGGTCATCAAAGGCTTCAAGGAAGCCGTCCTCAATGGCGTCGTTGCGAGCTACCCCGTCATCGACGTCCATGTGGACATCATCGACGGATCTTATCACGACGTTGACTCGAACGAAATGGCATTCAAAATGGCAGCCATTTTTGCTATCAAAGACGGCCTTAAAAAAGCAAAGCCGATTTTGCTCGAGCCAATCATGAAGGTTGAGAATATCACTCCCGATGAGTTCCAAGGGGACATTATGGGTGACTTGAACCGTCGCCGCGCGAAGATCATGGGCATCGAAACCAAGGGCAATCTCTGCACCATCGCGGCAGAAGTGCCTCTGGCGGAAATGTTCGGTTACGCCACGGCCATCCGCTCTCTCTCAAAAGGCCGTTCGTCGTATTCGATGGAGCCTTCACACTTCGAGCAAGTGCCGGAGCAGGTGAAAGCCGCGATCCTCGACCAAAAGAGCTAAGCCAGAAAACAGCAAAAGAGGCACGCGAATCGCGCGAGTTCCTGCGAATAGCAGGAACTTCCAACGAAAAGGGAAGGGGTCAATTTCATCCCGTTTTTTTTTACCTACTTGATTTCATTCGCACTGATTCGCGTGATTCGTGGGCAAAATCCGGATCCGGGTTAAGCGGTTCCCGACGACATCCAGGTTGAAAATTCGCGGATTTCAAGGGTGCTTCCCATCACGAGAAGCCGATCACCTTCCTCGATGCGTTCCTGACCTGAGGGGTTGAGGATGCGCTCGCCGCGTCGCTCGATACCGACAATTTGCACGCCGGTCTCTTCGTAAACTCCTGCCTCGGCTAAGGTGCGCCCGAGGACCCCGCACTCATTCAACACAGTAAGGGTGTCTAAGACGGCCTCGGCGAAGTCCGCTTCCTCGGTGTCGGCATCCGCCTCTGTGTTCAAAAATGCGGTGGCGAGGTCGATTTGCTCGGACTGCCCAAACATCAGGATCCGGTCGCCCGGAAACAAAGTGTCGTTCGGACGCACGCGATCGATGACAAATCCCTGCCGGTCAATTTCGACAATCGTGCACCCGAACTTGGGACGCAGTTCGAGTTCACGCAGGCTTTTGCCGGCGCAAGCGGCGCGCTCGGGCACCGTGTGTTCGGTCATCTCAAGATTCCAATCTTTGCTCTGCGTGCCTGCCGTCACCGCTTGCGAACGTCTCGGCCGTTGGGTGGGATCCTTGGACTGGACGAGAGATTCCTCGAAGCGAATGTTAATCGCGGCCAATTGCCGCCAAAGCACTACGACAAGAATGAGCGGCACCACCACGAGGATCACCGTGAGAAAGGGCGTGGCACTCCGAATTGGAAAGCCAAGCCAAACTCCGCCGGCGAGAAGACAAGAGGCGGCGAGTTGAAACGCAAAGGAGAGAACGGCTCGCAGGCGTCCGGTTGAGTCGCGACGCATGCTCAAGGCTTCGGCATAGATCATGCAAAGCGTCTGCACGCTTTGCCACATCGCGCCGACGAGAACGAGCGCGATCAGCAAGAGCACCGTCCAGTAGGCAACGTCCCATCCGCCAGTCGCCACCCCACCCCGTTCGAGAGCCGCCGCGATGCCGTTTCGAATTGGCCGTGCGAAGCCGAACAAACCGCCGAGCATGAGGAGTTGAATAGCCACCAAACCGACCCTGCGTCGAGTGAGTCGCCAGACGTTGCCCATTGCTGCGCCTGCCGAGGCGCTAGCAAGCCAACCCCGGTAGGTGCTCAGTAGATTAGATAACCAGCGGGGTTCGTGCTCCTCAATGAGGCGGCTGAGGCGCGACGAATTCTTTGCAAGCAAAGGAGCAAACACCGCCGTGATAATCGAAACGCCGACAGCCACTGCATAAAACGAAGGTGGCACCGCCTTTGCATCCACTCCGAGTTGGGCAATCACATAAGCAAACTCGCCGATTGGCGTCACGACAACCGCCGACCCCACCGCCAGCGGGAGCGGATGACCTGTCAGCAAAAATCCCAGGCTGGCGGCCAGCGTCCGTGCGAGAATTGCGAATGCGGCGATCCCGAGGATCAGCCCGGCGTTCTCCGCGAACGCAGTGACATCAATGAGCATCCCGATCGCCACGAAAAAAATCGCGCTGAACATGTCCTGGGCACCACCGAGGGATTTTTCGATGCGTGGTTTGAACCGTGTCTCGGAGACCACGACACCAAACAAAAACGCCCCGAGCGCGACGGAGAATCCGGCCTTAATCGAGGCCACGCCCGCAATGAAAATTAACCCGGAGACGAGCACGGAATGCAGATCAGAGTCGCTCGTGCGGCCAAACCGCGAGAGCAAACGCGGAACAAAAATGAGCCCTGCCACGACGACCAGCGCAGTAAATCCGACGAGGAGGAAAAGCGTGTCGCCCAGGTTGCGTTCCGTCGCGCCCGCGAGTTGGAACTTTGATCCGAGAATGGTCAGCAGAACTATGGCAACGATGTCCTCCAGCACGGTCATACCTTGCGCATTCTGAGCGAAGCGCTCGTGCGTGAGACCCGACTCCGACAGCATTTTTGTGATGATCGCGGAACTCGATGTCATCAGCATCGCAGCAAAAACTAGACCCATCGTCGGATCCCATCCCATCGCTCCCGAGAAGAGTTGGCAGAACTGAAACACGCAAAAGGCTGTGATTGCCGTGGCTGCCAGAATGCCGAATCCCATACGTCGGATCCGCTTGAGGCTGAGCCCGAGCCCGACGAAAAACATAAGAAACGCGAGTCCCAAATCGGTGAGCGTTCCAATGCGCACGACATCGGTGACGAGAGAGAACGGCGGCGTAAAAGGACCGATGATGATCCCCGCGACGAGGTAGCCCACAACTGCCGACAGCCCGAGCTTGCGAAAGACCCACCCCGAAAGCCCGGCCACGAGCAGCACGACAGCAAAGTCTTGGAGTAACGAGATCCCTTCCATTTCACCTTGGGACTTAGCGGGTTCGCAAAGAAAACCCACGCAAAAACGCAAACCTTAAACCTGAATCAGAGAATGAAGATTTACCAACGAGAGCACAGAGAGAGCAGAGAAACACTTAAACGAAGCCGGGAGGGCATCGCCGGCTCCTTTCTGTGTTCCCTGTGCTCTCTGTGGTTTTTAGGTCAAAGAGCGCAATCGCTTTGCAGAAGGCGGACGTTGATAGCTGATACAGCGGATCGCGTTGAGACCGCATCCTCAGCTGCCAGTCGGTAGCGTTCTGCCAGTCCCAAAAACTCCAAAATCTGCAACGGCGGTTGCTCGTTATGCAGCATCTCCTTGCGGATCTCGGTCACGCGCGACTGAAACGCCGCAAGCGAGCCTTGGAATGCCTGTTGATCGAAGTCCGCCAAACGGTTGGTGCGGATTGCGCCTGCGGTGGATTCAAGCACTTCGTCGATTTGTGACTCCATCAAGCGGAGTGCCTCGCGGTGTTCGCCGTATTTTTCTCCGGCGAGAATTGGATCCAGGCGGCGCACGGTGACCGAGAGGTGAAACGCAATCTTAGCAAGCTTCGCGATGAGGTCGCGCAGGCGGGTCGCTTCGCCGTTTGGAAAGACAGGCCCACCGATGGCCGAGAGGCGGGGCGCGACCTCGCCGGGAATGAGCGCGAGGCGCGTGCGCTGCCAAAGTGGGAGCGCCTCCGGGCCGTCTCGCAGAATCCGGCGTGCGATTTCGATTAATTCCAGAAGCCGATCCCGGATCTCCCACTGCGGAAGCGACGGCCAAAGCACGCGCTGCACAACGGCGGCGAGAACTAATGCGAGCGCAATGCCAAAAAAGAAATCCGCGATTTGCTGGAAGCTGATCGCCTCTTGACCATTGAGCCCGAGGATTCCTACGATGCAGAGCATGGCCAGTTGCATCGGAATTGAGATTCCGCGTGTCGAATACGAAAGGTAACCCCAAACAAAGAGCCACGTGAAGACGACCGTGTTCATCACCGCGTAGCTCGATAGCAACGGGCGGGCGGCCAGTAGCAGCAGACTGAGCATAAGCAATGCGCCCGTAGACAAGATGACGTAGTAAAACGCCCTGCGATCGCCCTGGCCGCCGGGACTCGTCGCGTTGAGCGCCGTGAAGACCCAGGTGCCCAGAACGAACATGGTGCCGCCCGGCGGATGGAGCCAGTTGTCGATCACGAGTGCGGCGACCACGGCGATCCCCGATTTGATTCCGCTGCGAATCCAAAACGGCGGCGGCCATGGCGATACAAAAGGCGCGTGCTCCCGCGTCGGTGAAAGGGGATCGACGGGAAGCGAGTCCAAGAGCTCCTGCGCACGGGAAATGTGCCGGCGGATTTCATCAAACGCTAGAACGCGGATTGAAAAATGCATCGCCTCTTCGTCGGGGATGCGTTCCAAGGCGTGTTCCGCCCGCATGGCGAGCAGTGCGGATTCGATGGCCGCAGCAGCTTGGCTCATCTTTTCGCGATGAGCCTTGCGACTCGATGCGGACGATACCGTGCTCGCAAGGTCTTTGAGCGCCTCGCTGATCGAGGCCCTCATCGCAGTGAGTTCGTTTGGCATTCGCTGCCGGTAAATCGACTCCGGGGGGAGCGGTTCGCGCATTGTCGAAATGGCCGAAGCCAGGCGCGACTGGCATGTCGTCATCTCGAAAAACGTACTCAAACGGTCTCGAAAGTGCTGACTCTCCCGCGCCCCAAAATCCAGCAACTTGCGGAGTGCCGAGATGCGCTCGGGGAAATCTGCTGCCCCGCTCGCGGCGCGCTCGGTGTCGTCGCGCGACTCCGCCTTCACGACGTCCGTGAAGCATTGGTTCAAATCTTCAAACCCGCTCCGCATTTGCGTGCGAAACTCCACTCTCGCGTAGCGCGGCCAGATCACGCTTTGGATCACGACCGTCACGATAATCCCGAGAGTTACTTCCTCCACCCGCCACAACATGTATTGCCAAGAGTTCTCGGGATCCGTGAGACCGTTGCTCACCACAACCACCACCGTCATGCTACAGAGCAGAAACGCATACGGATACCGGCTCTGCCCAAACATCGCCGTCCCTGCCGCAACGACCAACCCGACAAGAAGTAGAAAAACAACTGGTGATTGCTCCAAGGAGGAGGTTAAAAGATACCCGATCAATCCCCCGACCACCGTGCCCAACAAGCGAAAAATCGACTTCTCGCCAATCGCCCCGACATACTGTGCGATCATTAACACGAAGACCGTGAACAACGCCCAAGTTGGTTCTTGGAGCTTAATTAATAATGCTAAATAGACCGCGACAACCCCTGCCA
>JBBRHN010000033.1:0-11729 GCA_038222685.1 Chthoniobacterales bacterium
CAATACCTCGATCCAACCAATGTCTGGCGCACGTATGATGCCATCTATAGCTTCAATCCTCCTGCGCCTCAATTAGGATTCAACTATTTACTGCCTGCCGATCCCGATTACCATTCAGTCATGCTCAGCGGCATTGTTCCACCCACTCATGCCGCGTGGCAAAAAAGCATGGTGACAAACAATAACTACCGTCAGTGCGACCCTGCGGTGACAAGACCGGATCCCCGCTCGACAAGAATGAACATGGCAAACAGGTCCGGCAGTGGCGACACACTTATCCGAACCATTGAGCTTCCAACGAATATACAACTTGGTGGCGGCCCAATCGCGGGACCGTATTTTTACGCCAGCACATTTTTTGCAGACTATCGTAGCAACTATGTCGCGAATGGGAGGTTCGATTACAGCTACGCGGCTAATAACTCCTCCGAAAGCACGATCCCGGGAAGTCCTGCCGTCCCTCGTAACTACTCCGATCCCGATTTTATTCAACGCTGGGGCGACGGAGGCGGCCGCACGGGCGGTGATCCCAACACGACACCGAGCTCTTCGGCCCGCCCGGTCATCCTCAACCGGCCTTTCCGTAATGTCGGGGAGATCGGTGTGGTTTTCCGCGATACTCCCTGGCGCACACTCGACCTGCTCTCAGAAAAAAGTGCTGATGCCGGCTTGCTAGAGGTCTTCACGGTTGGCGAGAGCGTGACCGATACTGTCGCCGGACGAGTCAATGTCAATTCCGCCAGTGGTCCGGTGCTGATGGCCCTTCTGACCGGATCGGACCTCAACCAGGCTTCCGCGCCCACGACGATAAATTTGTCTTCGGCCACCGACCTCGCCGCCGACATTCTCAGCCGTCGGACGACCAATGGCCCCATTGAAAATCTCTCCCAACTCCCCTCGCTCTTTCCCCAAACCAATAGCGTGACGGCCGCTTATCCGGGTCCGAAAACGCAACGCGAAGGAGCTGTGCGCGCGCTGGCCGGAGTGGGAACCACCCGCACATGGAACCTGCTCATCGACGTCATCGCTCAAAGCGGACGCCTCTCCTCCGGTGCCACAAGCCTCGGTGCGGATTTCATCGTTGAGGGTCAGAAGCGTTATTGGATGAGCGTCTCGCTTGATCGCCTCACCGGAGATGTCATCGCCAGCCAGCTCGAACCCTATGAAGAGTAGCACGCACCTCGCCGGGAGATTCGCCGCCCCACTCATTGCAATCTTGTCGTTGGTCATCTCGAGCATTCCGATCTGCGCGCAAGAAAATCCGGCGGACAAACCCACTGCGCCGTTCATCGAAGCGGGCAATTCCCCGCTGACCATCACGAGAACATTTCAAGCGGCCAAGTCCTCTGATGCCGCCAAGGCCGCCCCTCAACCGGCACCGGGAGGCTTGACGGAGGTCGTCAAGACGGTGACGGAAATCCATGGCCCGGTTCAGAAGGTCTCGACCTACCGTCGCGGTTCGTCCGATCCCTCCGAGTTCTGGCTGCTCGACGGCACACTCATCGGTCCTCACCCCCGCGAGCCTTCCGAGGTTGTGGTGGCAGGTGCGGCGATGGAAGAGGGTGTCGGCGATTTTCAACAACGCTTCCCGGATGCAGCTTGGGTGAAAGCGAAAAACTTCAGCAAATGGGAAACCATTGATGGGGAGAAATGCCGCGTCCATAAAGACACACTGCCCCGGCCGGGCAGCGAAAACGTGGTCAATCCGATTTTCGGTGAGGTGACCGCCTGGATCGCGGAAAATTCGCGCCGTCCGTTGAAAATCACGACTGCGGATAAAAGCATCCTCTTCACTTACACGGCGGGACCCACCCAGCCCATTTTGCTTCCTGAGAAATATGCTGCTTTTCTCAAAATGCTGAAACTAGGCGGTGCCGGTCGCGGGCGGTGATTAGGTCCTTGCCATCTTTGCGTGAGACCCTTGCATTTTCTCGCGCTCTCAAACTCTTTTCAGCCACCACCGAAAAGTTCGTGACGATCCAGTGCGCAGTTCGAGGCGACAATTGCGCATCCACCAAGATCGTTATGCCGCAAGGAGGGGATGATCAATACGGCGGCGGGCAAAGGTGAGGCATGCCTTGAGGTCATCCGGCCCCAAATCCGGCATTTCGTCGAGAATTTGAGCCGCGTCCAGCCCATTCGCAAAAAGGTCGAGAACATCGCTGACACGAACACGCATGCCGCGCACCTAAGGTCGGCCCCCGCACTGCATGGGGTTAACGGTGATACGGTTGAGCAAAGCGATCATTACAAACAACTATCGGAAAACGCTGAGCGTATCAATGTCGATCCAGGAAAGCTGATGGTCAAAAAGTTGGGATCACCGCGATGAGAGCCTTACCCACTCGATGGCGGTATGGTCGGCGTCGGAGCCCGAATAATAGACAACGGCGATGTCGCCGTTCGCGCAGGATGCCGTGCAGGGCAATCCCAGCGAGAAAGCCGCCATCTCGTCCCAAGCTTCTCCCATGCCTTTTTTATTCCGGGTTTGGCTGACGGGAGCGGATGCAGCCAGGACGACTTCATTCTCCCAGAGCATCCCGCCATCCGCGCTCAGGCGGGCTTTGATCTGCGGGGGGCCCGTGCGGTCCACATAGACCATGGCCAGCAAGCCGTCCCCGAAAGTGATCGGCTGTGCAGGTTGGCCGGGGACGCCGGTATCCTGAGTCGCAGACCATGTGTGCCCCCCATCGTCGGATCGGCTGGCGTGGATATTGAGATACCGTTTGGCGTTGTCGTCGAAGGTCCAGAAGAAGTCGAGCACGCTGCCGTCCGGCATCAGGCCGGGCCGTTGATCCCAGAGAAAGACGCCGCCGGTGGAGTTGGTGATGGCGACCGGATCCCTCCAGGTCCGACCCTCATCCTCCGAGAAAATAAAGCACGATTTGTGAACCCATTCCCCCAGGGTGTCGTAGGGCTTGTTGGTCTCGTATTGACAGACCCACGTGCCGTCGGGCAGCACGAGCAACGGCCCGGTGATCGGCGTGGAATCCACCAAAGGAGCGGAGTTGAGCGGCTGGGGCGGGGACCACGTCTTCCCGCCATCCTTCGATCGGGATAAAAACATCCTCATATCGAGCAGCGAGTTGGTCGTCGGATCGAAAAACTCCCGCTCCGGCCGGCTCTGATCCACCCACGCCAGCACTGCCACGACTTCGTCACCGCCCAAAGCGGTGCAGGCGGCGATGCGAAAATTTCCCGCCCGGCCAGTAATGACTGGCGGTGTCCACGGCGACCAGGGAGGGGACCACGTTGTCCCCTCGTCATCCGACCACGTCAGCAAAACCCTCTGCCCGACGCAGCTTTCCTTCTTCGGGGCCAATCGAAAGGCGCAGAGCCATCGGCCTCCCGGCAGGATGCAGAGAAAGGGAAATGTCGCTCCTTCTTGCTCGGGACAAAAAACCGACCCTCGATCCGTGATCTCCAATATGGATTCCAGTGCATGCATGGCTTTTATAGAAGCGGGCATTTTGGAAAATCAAAAGCAGAATCTGCACAAAGAGGGCCCTCAACGCTCTCAGCCGTAACTATTCAAAGGAAGAGCCCGCGAAACACGCGAAAAGACGCGAAAAGAGAGAGGGGAGTCGAGGATGAGTCAGAAAAACATTCTGCCCAAAAAGTGAGTTTCATTCTGAATTTCATTTTTGCCCTGATTGCTCTTCCTTTCGCGTCTTTTCGCGTGTTTCGCGGGCAGCCATCTGCATCGTTACGGCTCAGAGCACAGCCGGCACCAGTTCGAGGCTTTCGTCGGGGGTGGAGCGAATTTTTTTGAAGAGCTTCAAGGCGAATTTTCGCAAGTGGTTGGCCATGGCGTCCCGAGCCCTCTGCGCGTCCCCGTCCCGGATCGCCTCGAAAATCCGAACATGTTCCACTTGGACCGCATTGGTGTTTTCCCGTAGGACTTCGTCATCGGTGGAGACAAAATCGAGGGAGGGGTTCAGCAAAAGCTGTAGGATGTGCGCCCGCTCGAAGCGTTCGCGAACGAGGTTATTGCGTGCCATGCCAAAGAGGGCGCGATGGAAGCGGATGTCATCCGCTGCCCCTAGCCGGTTCAGTTCTTCATCCCGGGGATCGAGCATGAGGGCCTCCGACTGTTCCCCCAACCGGTCCAGAATCTCCTGCAAATGTTCGACCTCTTCCGGACGGCGAAGTTCCGCAGCCCGACCCGCCGCGTAGGTCTCCAACGCCTGCCGATAGCCAACCAAATCCTCGAATTGATCGGCATTGAGCTTTTTGACCGTGGCACCCAAGCGCGGGACGATGCTGACCAGTTCGTCATATTCGAGTTGCCGCAGCGCCTCGCGCACCGGCGTGCGGCTCACCCCGATGTCCTTGGACAGGCTCTGCGCGGACAAAAACCCCCCAGGTGGCAATTCCCCCGAAAGAATACGCTTGCGCAAATAGTCGTAAGCCTTGGCTGTGTGCGGGTTGCTCATGAAAGGGGCGATCAAACGCCACTCCGGGCGCGATGGGAAGATTTATTCAACGCACGCTCGACGGGAGCGCGGGCATCTTGCCCGCTTCTCATACCGCCGAGACGCACACGCCCCGGTCGCCGAAACTCCCCCACCTTTTTTTCATATCCATTACTGGCGGGTGTGACTAAAAGTGGGTGCGGTTACAAATAAGATCTGGTAGCGGGACGTCCCTGGCCCGCTGGTCCTTCTTTCTTCGGACAGCCCGGAGGTCTGCCCCTGCCATCCATCGAGAACCTCACCCATTTTTAATCACATCCATTACTGGCACTGTCAGAAATTTCTTGTTGACAGTGACCCTGCATGCAGATAAATACAAAAGTTAGAAAGTTGGCAGGAAAGCTGCTTTCTAAACCCCCAAACTATGAAAAACTCAAAATCCACTAAAATCGTTACTTGGAATCCCTTACTTGCTGCGGCCATTTGCGCAGGCGTGTTGTTGTTTGCTTCACCTGCCAAGGCGACGGTGATATTGTTTAACGAAAATGATACGAATTCTCCGGTCAACTTCTCCAGTTTGGTCTCGGGGAACACGGGATACGCTGACAATGTGGACAGTGTGAGCGAAGGCGGATTTACGAACAATTTCAGCCAAGGTAATGCGTGGACACCCAACGTGACGACGGCTTTCACCCTCGGCACTGGCGCGACAAATCAACAATTTTACACCGAAGGCCCTTGGACGGATGTCAACAGTCTCTCCGGGTCTCTGACCTCGACCTTCTACATTTCATTCACTCCTGACTCGGGTTATGGAGTTCTGGTGAATTCGTTTAATTTGCTTCAATACTCTTCCGCAAACATCAACGCGAATCGCGAAATCCTGGTGGCGTGGAAAGTCCGGGAATCGACCACCTCGGGAACCATCATCGTTTCGGGAAGTCAGTTGCTCAATGGAAACACCGGCGCATCCTTTTCCATTAATACAGGGATGAGTTCCGCGTTTGCCGGGTCGGTCTTTCTGGAACTTGCGCGCAGTCAGCCTTCCTTGACTCCAGACGGTAACTTTCTCGCGACCGACAACATCAACTTCGACCAAGTCGTTATCCCCGAGCCCGGCACCGTGGCTCTCGTGACGATGGGTTTGGGATTTGTCCTCTTCCGCAGCCGGAAGCTGTTCGGAAAACGCGTCGGGTAGGGTGGCCTAGCCAGCGCGGGCGGCGCTCGTCTGTCCCGCACGCAAATGCTGGCACGATCCGGTGATTTTTCGCTGCCCTTCCAGGCGCAAGCAGGAACCTCGACGTTTTTAACATAGATCCGATGTTCCCTTCTTCCTTTTCCTTGGGTGGACTTCCACTTCTCTGCAACGCCTAAAGCCGGTCTGTCTCGCCTGAAAACGTCTATTGAGAAAAGGGCCGCGGCGGCATGGCCGAAGTCTCCGACGAAACGCAAGAGGAAGTCGCCCGCATCGGTCAGCATTGGGAACCGAATTACAGTCCGGCGCAGCTTCTCGGGCGGGGCTGGAAAGTGCGTCCCTGTCTTCTAATCAAATCCGGCACGACCTCGACGATCATGGATGTCGTGGGAGCGGGCGTGATTCAGCAAATCTGGATGACTCCCTCGGGCCTGTGGCGTCATGCGATCTTGCGGTTCTACTGGGACGACAACGAAATCCCTTCGGTGGAATGCCCGATGGGCGTATCAGTCGCCCATCGCCAAAGCCTTCCCGCCGTTTCCTTCGCGGGATGAGCTGGATGTGGTTTGATCTACCCGTCTGCTGCACGGAGTGGCGGACTCCTAGGATCCCTTCGACTTAAGCAATTGCGAGATCGCAGCGCGTTTTATCAAGGGAAGCGGTTTATTGTGGAGGGATTGCGCGTTCGAGTTTGCCTCCTTCTCCAGTAACGGGTGAGGCGAGCGATCCGCCCGGGCCGAGGATCAAAGTGCCTCCACGAATCGCCGTCGGTCCGGTGAACGTGCTCGCGCCGGTCAGGATCTGCGCGCCCGGGCCTTCTTTCGTGAGCGACATCGTCTGGTCGGCGGACGGGTTTTGCACGTTGGGCAGGGCATTGCTGATGCTTCCGGAAAATTCCGACTTGGCATCTGCAGGCGTTTTGACAATGAGCATGCCCGAGAATGAGTTCTCAGGGGTCGCTGAAGACGCGATTTTCCCCGAGCCCTCGAGGGAGCGCACGGTCACTTCAATGGACGGAATGCCCTGTGCGCCAAGAGTCATCGTTCCGTTGAGGACGAGTGCGCCGAGATCGACGGACGCGTCCGCACACGCGATGCCGAGTCTGCCAGCAACGGTTGACGTTCCAGAAACCTGAAATCCGGCCAGCGAAAATCCAGCGTAGAATCCAAGCTGGAGAGTTCCGCCCTCCGCCACAACTAAGTTTTCCACTTCGACGAAGGTCAGCATCGCGTCGCTGGGTTGCAGGAGGGACGCCGAGCCCGAGACTCTCAGGGTTTTGACCCGCAGAGTATCGATGCCTTCCGGTTTGACCTGAAGGCTGGAGGACTCGAGGGCCAGTTCACCGAGATTGATGCCAAGGACGTCGATCAGCACGCTGCCGTCGGACATCGTCGCGGGGAAGAGAGCACGATCTTGCAGGGTTTTGGGGATCGTCCCGTTCTCCCAACTCTCCGCCTCCGACCATTTGGCCCCTTTCGCCCCAATGAAGGTGCATGTCTTAAGGGGTATTTCTTGAGCATAGAGCACCGATCCACTGACACACACGGCGAGTGCTAAGGCCGAGAAGAATAAAGTGCGGAAATTCACTGCGGAGATCGTAACACGTGTCCGACGGTCGGGCTAGAAGGAAGCGCGAGCTTTCAGTCTAACGGGTGTGATTAAAAGTGGGTGAGGTTCGGGCACAGGAGCGTGGGCATCTTGCGCGCAAAAGGAGCGGGCAAGATGCCCCCGCCCCCGTCCAGCCAGCACTCCACACTGTTCTTACTTCCACCAAACCCACTTTTAATTACACCCCCAGTCTAACGGGCGCTTTTCCGAAAAGTGCAAAATAAAGGAGCGTCTTTGCACTTTTCGCGCACGCACCGCATCACACCGCCATTGATTATAATCCCGTTTCGGATGTCCGGATTTCGCCTTGTCATCCAAGTGCATGCAGATACATTCGGTACGACTTCCCTAAAAAATCCCGATTAATCATCCTATGCGAATATTCCCCTGCGCAATCTGTCTTGTCTTTTTAATCACCCAAGCGATGGCGGAGGCGGAGTCCGGAAAAGTCCTCGAACTCACCGCGTCCGCAGGGGAGGTGTCGCCCGACCCTTCGCCAGTCTATCTGCCAGGCGGCCCGCTGGCCGGCGTGGTGCTGCCGCCCTTTTCCCGTGGCGCAAATGACGAGTCCGAGTTGTATCCCAACTCTGTTGAACACTACCGCGCCTATTGGTTTAAATTTCTTCCAGTGCGTTCTTTTTATGACCGTCAGAGTCAGTTGAAAAACTGGGTTCTTCCCGAAATTCCCGGCGTGGACGCGGCAAACGTCGTCGAATTCGTGGAGCCGGTTTACGGTTTGGGCAACGACAACACGGGGCCGATGACAGCGGAAAAACTGCCTCTGGTCAAAGTGCTCCGCCTCGGCGTGAAAGATCCGGTGTTCAAGCTGGACCTCGGCACGCTCGAAACTGGTGTTTACAATCTGCGCGTGATCGGTGCCGTAGAGACGAAAGAGTTGAGGCCTTTCCTGGAACCGCTTTTTCTGACGATGAAGCTCAACAACGGCCCCGGTGGCGAGGTCAAGACATGGCGGCTGAAGGTCTCCTACGTGGATGCGTTATACAGCGTGGCAGAGTTTCCCTTTCATGTGCTGGAAAAGCGCGCATACACCGCCGAGCTTTATGTGGACGAAGGGAGCAAGGTCACGTTGCTGGCGCGCAATATTTCGCTCGATGACACGCTCGCCGGAGTCACCCGCCGCGCGGTGAAAACCGAGCAGACCCTCACCACGCCGGCCGACCAGCCCGATCCCACCATGCCCATGGAGTCATCCTATCCCCCCTCACCGGAAATTCTGGACGCTGAGGCCCGCCTCGAACGCGATGCGCAGATTTGGAACCGTATCCCGGAGGAAAATGTCTCCCTCTTCAATCGCGCCCAGCTTGATTACCCGGACGGCGCTACGCTCGGCGTCCCCGGCAAAACCGAGGAGGAGATTGAAGCGGAGTGGGGCGCCTGGAAACCCAAACAGGGCTCTCTCGACGGAACGATGCTCATCAACGAAAAGTTGAATCTCACTTACAGCGTGGACGACCTCAACCGCGGTCGCCCGTTGCCTGACCCCTATCCCTACAAGGACGACGGACGCGGACTTTATTTTCCCGATGAAACAAATCCCTCGACCGGCAAGTTCTGGATGCCCATTGCGCGGGCCATGCGTGACCGCGCGGATTTCATTTTTTTTGAAGCTTGGAAATTTCGTGGAGGGGACGTTTACGCCCGCGATGCGGCAGTGGAACTGCTGCGCGAGGCGTTCCAATATCCCACACTCGATACAGCCAACAGCCTGCTCAACTTGATTGCCGTGCCGGGCTCGCGTGGACGTGACGCGCGGTTCCGTCAACGTTACGTACGATTCTACCATCATCAGGGCTACACGCTCTCGCTGCGGCGCTACGACATGCTCTATCCGCACATCAAGGGTAACGAAGAACTCGCGAAAAGCATTTCCCGCTTCGTGCCGTGGGTGAAAACCAGCGACGACCTGGTAAAGCTCATGGACATGTATTTGGTCCAGACGCAGGCGAAGGAAGTCATGCGCTTTCAGACGGTCAATTCCGGCTGGACAGCCATCCTTGCGGATTTCGCCGCAGTGCTCGGCGGCAAGGATCGTGAGGTGACTTTGCCCATGATGCAATGGCTCTGGACCTCGGCCTGGGTCTATCCGCTCGCCACGGCGGGACTGCCGGATTATCTGGTCACCGGCTATGATCGCAATGGTGTTCAGTTGATCGGCTCGCGCTTTTATGCCGCCAGCGGAGGGGCCGGGGCGATGGCGGCTGCGGTGGGAGCCTACATCACATCGGGCGGCGATCCGACTTATGATCTCGGAAATCTCGAGGTCTATCCCAAAAGCGCCGCGCATTCCGACTGGCTGATTGACACCGTCGTGGGCGGATATGATTTTCTGCGCATCGGCGATGTGGGCGGACCCGAGAAAGTCCCCGGCTTTTCCCTGCAACCTGAATTCCGTCTTCAGATGGTGACCGGGTGGGAACTGACGCGCTCGCCTCGATTTGCGTGGATGTTGAAATCCGTTTACGGACGCAAAGGCGAGAGCGACGCCGACTGGAAGGCCATCGAGGAGGGAGCGGCGAAAATCACCCGTGCCCCGTGGCTGGATCTCCATTCGCGCGACCTCGCCAACTGGGCGACTGTGCTGGAATCCGGGCTGGAGCACGACGATTACCGCTTCCGGCGCACAGTCTATTTGCGAACCGGGCTGGGCCTCGGACACAACCACGCAGACACACTCGACATGCAAGGCTTTGCCCACGGGGTCCCTTGGACGATAGATGATGGACAGCGCAGCGGCTACTCGAAGCCGAACTCCAGATTCAGCCGCGTCCACAATACTGTCGAGGTAGACGGTAAGGGCAATGACGAGTTCGGACTCCACTCCTATTCGTGGGTGGAAAATCTCTCCGATGCTCCCGGCGCGCCCTTTATGAGCGTGCAGGCCGTGCCGCCGCCCAACGCGACCTTATTCCAGCGCCAGGTCGCGCTTGTGACGGTGGACGAAGGCAAGGGCTCCCAGCCGCTTTCGCCGGAACAACAACTGCCCGGCGCAGTGCTGCCCCAGCCGGTGACCACCGCGAATTCCTATGTCTTTGACGTCTTCCGCGTCCGCGGAGGGAGCGCGCATTTATATAATTTCCACGGTCCGCTCGAAGACGAGTTTAAATGGAATGTCACCAACGAAGAGCCCGTGCCAACTGTAAAGGAAATCTACGATGTGACCGACGACGCGAACACGCTTTCGAGTTTCAGCGTCGAGGATGCACAAAAGACGAAATTCAGCGGCGATGCGCCAAATATTTTCGAAGCCACCTGGCGGCTCACCCGCGAGGGCAAATGGGGAACCGAGCAACTCTATCTGGGGAAAAATTTCAACCCCGACGCACCTCGCATCTTCACGCGCCTGCATGTTCTCAATGCCGACGGCCATCGTGGTCTCCGTGCGGACGCAGTCTGCTCTCAGCTTGGTTATCGTTTCACCGCGACAACGCTCATCCGCCGCGGCGAGGACCTCGAAAGCGCCTTCGCCGCCATCATCGAACCCTTTGTCGGCGAACCTTTCATCACCTCGCTCAAGATGCTCGAAGTGGAGAAGAACGAAACGGACGCCCAGCGCGCCATCGCCGTCGAAGTAAAAACCCGCAACGGCTCCACCGACGTTAACCTTGCCGACGGACGTCCCGGCACGACGCGAAAGATGGGAAGCATAACGTTCGCGGGCGAATACGGACTCGTCTCCAAGGACGAAAAGGGTGTGCGCCAAGCTACGCTGTGCGGCGGCACCATTCTGGGATCGTCCGATGTGAAAATCGCCGCCGCGACGCGCGAATACACCGCCACCGTCATCAAGGTTAATTACTTAAAGAAACAGATCACGCTCGACAAACCCCTGCCCGCCGCCAGCACCGGACGCTCGTTCCAAATCGGCACGCCGGAAAAATGGACCAGCTTCACCTCGGCGAAAGTTGAAGGGCCGACGGTCACCGTCACGCACGGCGCAGACTTCCTACGTTCCACCGTGTCCGAGGTCGCCCCGGACGGTACTTCGCTCACTGTCTCGCTGGCTCCCACGCTGGGTTTCGGAAACCTGCTGCCCACGGGCGGATGGACCGTCACCAACGACGATGCCACCAAGACGTGGCGGCCCACGGAAATCGCGGGGAACAAATACACGTTCGACATCCCTGTCACGATGGAAGACTTCGGAAACCCGCCGGTTCTTCGCGTGTGGGAATACGGCGTCGGCGACACCGTGCGCCTGAGCACGTTCCTGAGCGTCCGCCGCGTGGAGGCCGGTTACGAAGTCACGGGGGACGTGGATGGCGAAGTCACCATTGCCGGGAAAACTCACAAGATCAGTGCAGCGGAGCTTGCCCGCGGGCCAGCCACGATCTCGAAGTAACCATTCTTTTAAAAATCCCGATTAATCATCCTATGCGAATATTCCCCTGCGCAATCTGTCTTGTCTTTTTAATCACTCCAGCGATGGCGGAGGCGAAGTCCGGAAAAGTCCTCGAACTCACCGCGTCCGCAGGAGAGGTGAAACCCGATCC
>JBBRHN010000034.1:0-11597 GCA_038222685.1 Chthoniobacterales bacterium
CACGCCGGATCGCCAACGCCAGCGAACCGCCGATTAAACCGGGCCCGAGAATCGCGACAGTCCGGCTCAGGGAACGAGAAAAATCTTACCCGAGTAAGGGCACTTCACTTCCGTGCCGGGAGGAAACCCGCGCACATCAACATATCCGGCATAGGGCGAATGCGGGCTCGTAACGAATCCCGCTTTTCCGGGAACCGGCGTGCCATAAGCAATCTCACGTCCCGTCGAAGGCGTAGCCATCGGAACCGGCGGCGGAGTCGGAGATGTCGAAGGAAGGCTGTCCGGGGTCGGTGTGGCAAAAGCTTCCGGCGTCGGGGTCGGCGTGGCAAATTGCGTCTGGCCCGCATTTTCCGCCGTTCCACGGTAACCAAATCGGTTGCGGCCCGAATTCGATTGCTCCGAGTTTCCACCCTGCTCGCAGGCACCTAAAGCAAGCACGAGAGCCGACGAGAATATGATCAAAGACGATGGTTTCATTGAAATTTGTTGGCGATAGAAACGCATGGAAACCCCGAGGTTTCAATCCAAATCTCGCTTACATCGAAAAAGGCTTAAGTAGCCAACCCGGAGATTTCCTGCTACAAACCTGTTCGATGAAGATTTTCGCCTCAACTCTGCTGATGCTCGCAGTTCTCGCTGCTCCAGCGATCTCGCAGGAAAGCACTCTTGTTGATACGCCTGCGACTCCCGACGAACTGGTCGCTGACCAGCGCACAATCGTTCCCTGTCGGATGCCGGTGGAGTTCACCTCGTTCCGATATCCGCATCTCGATAAAGATTTGAGTGTGACGTTCATCGCGGATGACCCGTATCGCCGAGGCGGAAAAAAGTTTGGAATCTATCGCTCGGACGGCGCGACGGGAAAGCTGGAAAAATTGGTCAACAACGAGGACGCGCCTGGAACGAGCGCGGTCGCCTTTGATGAGTTTCTCGGGCTGCAGGTCGAGGGGCGAAAGTTTGTATTTCGCGGGCGCCGTGCGGATGGCGGTGGCGGAATTTACGGTGATTTCGGTGACGGCATCCGAGTCATTGCCGACACATCGACGCCTGCGGTTCCGGCCTTCGGAGCGTTTCGCACATTCGCTTATGGCGACGTCTCGGGCGATACAGCGATTTTCACAGCTAGCGATTCCGCCGAAATAGACGGCCTCTTCGCATACAACTCCGAAACTCGCACGCTCCGCAGGCTAGCTGATACGACATCGGTCCTGCCGAACGGCTCCAAGATCAGCAGCTTCAATGGTCAGCCGTGGATCGACGCAGAAGCCATCGTGTTCCGCGGCCTCGATCAAGACGGGCTCCCGGCCATCTACAAAATCGCGCGTGCTGCACTCAAGAGTTCAGCCCCTGTGCCCGTGGAGATTTTGTTCGATCAAACCACACCCCTGCCGGTGCCAGTCCGCGTCACGAGACTGACGAGTGCACCCGTCGCTGGCAATATCGTCGCATTCGTCGCTTACGGACTCGACTCGACCGGCGCGGATTACACAGGGATTTTCTTTCTGCGCGACGGAAAAGTCTCCCTGATCGCCGACAACCGCACCGAACTTCCGGAAGACAACGTCGCATTTCGTTCTTTCAATAAATGGATCGCACTTCAAGACGGAATGGTGATTTTTCGTGGTAAAGATACTCAGGGGTTCGAGGGGGTTTTTGCTTACGACACGGAATCTGCCGACCTCCACCAACTGATCAATAATCGCGCGTCGATCGGCGGTCGGCGCATACGGACCTTTGAGATTGCTTCCAATCCGGTTGTCAACACTCGCATTGCATTCCTCGCTGTTTTCGCCGACGGCAAAGACGCGCTCTACCTCGCGTCTCTACCGACGGGCGGGCTTAAAAAGTCCGCAGCAAAGTAAACCACTCCGGAGCCGGGGCAGAGAATCGCACCCGCTGGCGTGTCACCGGATGCATGAAAGCCACTTCCGCCGCGTGCAGGCACAGGGGAGGATCGCCGGGAGCGAGCGTCATCGCCGCACCGAGTGCCGAGCCCGGCAGATAGGCCGGATCACCGCACACGGGCATTCCGAGGTGCCAGAGATGAACGCGGATTTGATTCGTGCGCCCCGTCAAAGGGCGGGCTTCGAGAAGGCTGTTTCCATCGGCGGCGCGCCGCAGCACCCGAAACGCCGTGCGCGCCGGACGACCATTCTCCAAGTCCACGACGCGCGACCCCAGCGGCCCGGGATCCTCGGCAATCGGCGCGTCACACAAAAATTCGTCGTCCGCCGGATGCCCCTGCGCCCGCACGACGTAAACTTTCTCCACCTCGCCCGCCTCAAACTGCGGCTGCACCAGATTCGCAAAATGCCGCGACCGCGTCCAAACCATCACGCCGGACGTGTTGGCATCGATCCGATGCGCCGGACGCGGACGCTGCGGCTCATACGCGGCAGCCAAAAAAAACTGGAGCGTGTTTTTATTAAACCGCCCGCTCGGATGACTCGGCAGCGGAGCGGGTTTATTCACCACCACGATGGCCTCATCCTCGTGCAAAATCCGGATCTCCGCATTCACTGGCGGCTCGACGATTCCCGGTTGAAGCAACTCGTATCGCTCGCCTGCTCTAACGCGATGGTCAGAACTCACCGCATCTCCACCCCGGCGCAACAGCCTTCCACTTTCGCAAAGCTCCACCCAGACCGCTCGCGCGTGGTGCGGAAAAATCCGGCACAACGTCTCCAATATCGTCTGCCCGTCGTCCTCGCCCGGCACCAAAAATGGACGCTTGTTGTCGTAAGGGACGGACCCCGGAAGCGGTAAAGCCAGCACCCGCATCCGCGCCTCGCGAGCGGCGATCGACTCCTGCACGCGTTCTTCCTCCGAGCGAAAACAATACGGGCACGAAACCCCGGAGACATAGCGCACATCGGCCTGCTCCTCCCCGCGCAACGGCGTCTGGCACACAAAGCACTGCGCCGTCTCCGTCTCACGAAGCGCGGGATCAACGCCCACGCGTTGATCAAAAACAAAACACTCCCCGTCATAATGCGCGCCTCCGCACTCCTCGAAGTATTTCAGAATTCCGCCATCGAGTTGATACACCTCCGCAAACCCCTCCCGCTCCAACAACGGCCCCGCCTTCTCGCAACGGATGCCGCCCGTGCAAAACATCACCACCGGCTTCGCCTTCATCGCCTCGGGCAGCTTCTCACGCGCCGCTTGCGGAAAATCCCGAAAGTGCCCAATCCCCAGATCCACCGCCCCACGAAACGTCCCGAGCCGCACCTCGTAGTCATTTCGAGTATCGAGCAGCGTCACTTCGCGCCCCTCGTCGAGCCATTGTTTCAACTCACGCGCCGCCAGCTTCGGCGAAGTCCTCACCCCCGGCGCGATACCCTCCACGCCAAATGCAATAATCTCTTTTTTAATCCGCACCAGCATCCGAGTAAACGGCTGCTCCTCACTCACACTCACCTTCGGCGCCAAATCCTCCAATCCCGGCACCCGCCGAATCTCCGCCACGAGCGTGTCTACCGCCTCGCTAGCCCCAGCCACAAAAAGATTCATTCCCTCCGTGCTCAACAAAATCGTCCCCTTCAATCCCCCCGCCTCGCAAATCCCATGCAGCCTGTCGCGAAGCGGCTTGAGCTCTGTCAACAACGCGAAGCGATACGCAGAAATGTTTGTGATCTCACCCATGTCGCGCGCATCCGCATTCAGTAACTCTTCGCCCAAACAACCCGCTGACGCGAAGGCTCTCCACTAAACGGACAAACCCCGGCCTCCGGCGCATCCTCCAACGGAATGCAGCGAATCGTGACCTTGAGATCGTTTTTGATTTGCTCCTCCACCGCCACCGAACCGCTCCAATGCGTCAACGCGAACCCGCCGTGAATCTCCGGCTTGTTTGCATTCTTCGGCGTGAACAATGCATAAAACTCCTCCTTCGAATCAATCCTCACCAAATTCGCATCACGGAACGCCGACGCCCGCGCGAGCAGCCCTTCCTGCATTTCCGCCAGCACACCCGCGATCTTCGACGGAATCTCCGCCATCGGCAAAAACTCCTTTTCCTTGTGTCCGCGATCACGCCGCGAAACCGCCGCCGTTCCCTGCGCCAAATCACGCGGCCCGATTTCAATGCGAACAGGCACGCCTTTTTTGATCCACTCCCAGCTCTTAACGCCCCCGCCGAGATCGCGCCCGTCCACCTCGACCTCCACCGGGCAGTCAAAAAAACTCATCGCCCGCAACGCCTTAGCCAGCGCCTCCGCCGCCTCCAGCACCGCCGCCTTCGAATCCTCTTTCGGCGTGATCGGCAGGATCACCACATGCGTTGGCGCAATGCGCGGCGGCAAAACTAATCCGTCATCATCCGAGTGCGCCATGATCAAAGTCCCGATCAACCGCGTGCTCACACCCCAGCTCGTCGTCCAAGCATGCTCCACCGCCCCGTCGCGGCCCTGAAACTGGATTCCCGCCGCCTTCGAAAAATTCTGCCCGAGAAAATGCGAAGTCCCCGCCTGGATCGCCTTCCGATCCTGCACCATTGCCTCGATACAATACGTCCGCAGAGCACCCGGAAACCGCTCGCTCTCACTCTTCTCACCGCAAAAAACCGGCAACGCCAAAAAGTCCCGCGCAAAGGTTTCATACACACGCAGCATTTTCATCGTCTCCACTTCCGCCTCTTCACGCGTCTCGTGCGCCGTGTGCCCCTCCTGCCACAAAAATTCCGCCGTCCGCAAAAACAACCGCGGCCGCATTTCCCAACGCACCACGTTCGCCCACTGATTCAACAAAATCGGCAAATCCCGCCATGACTTCACCCATCGCGCATACGCCGCGCCAATGATCGTCTCCGACGTCGGCCGCACGACCAGCGGCTCGCTCAACGGCCCCGCCGGCACCAGTTTGCCATCCTGCATCTCCAGCCGGTGATGCGTCACGACCGCGCACTCCTTCGCAAACCCCTCCACATGAGCCGCCTCTTTCTCCAAATAACTCAGCGGAATAAACAGTGGGAAATACGCGTTCTTGTGCCCCGTATCTTTAAACATCCGATCCAACACCGCCTGCATCCGTTCCCAAAGCGCATACCCCCACGGCTTAATCACCATGCATCCTCTGACCTCCGAGTTCTCGGCCAAATCCGCCGCCTTAATGATCTGCTGATACCACTCCGGAAAATCCTCTTCCCGCCGCGGAGAAATCGCATTCTGCTGTTTGTCGCTCATGTCCCGCCATCATTGCCTCCCCGCCCCCCAATGCCAAGTTTCCCTTTTCACGCTCCACGTTCGCACGACCATCACCACCCACCGGTTCACTCATGATCCTTCAACAAGCGGCCCGCGCAATAAAAACACCAGAGCGTCAGTGCCCCGAGCACGTGGTAGATGTCGTTGCGATTAAATTATTCGTGCAGTCCGGGACGAAAATGCTGGATCAGGCCGCCGAGAATAAGAGCCAGCAAGCCAAACGCGATGAATGGCACCGGCGCGCGACGGCGGATCGGAATCGAAAGCGCAATGAGAAGGAGCAGGCTCAATGCCTGATCGCAAAGGGCCAGCACAAAGTCCTTCCGCATCCACGCCCACACAGCGTAGTTCCCGGCCACGAGACGAGGCCGTGTTAAAAACAGGAATATTTTGTCGTTATTCTCCTCGCCGCGCGGCGTCAATGCGAAAAGAAAACGAGTCGCGGAGAATAAGGCAATCTGAGTATGAACTTTCCTCTTCCAACCGCCACGTGAAGTGAACGGCTAGGCGGGCTCCGATCATGGGTTTGATTGAACTGACGGGGCAGGCTAACCCGGCGCGCCTTAATCGATTGGGTTGAAACTTCGCGGCGGCGTGCCATCGTGAGGCATGAATATTCGGAGATCGCAGGAGCGCGGACGTGCCGACCACGGCTGGCTGAAGACTTATCATACCTTTAGTTTTGCGGACTATTATGACGCGAGCTGGATGGCGTTTCGAAGTCTGCGTGTGATCAACGATGATGTGGTTGCTCCCGGGATGGGGTTTGGAACGCATCCGCACCGCGACATGGAAATTGTTACTTATATTCTGAGCGGTTCGCTGGAACATAAAAACTCGATGGGTAACGGGCGCGTGATTCGAACGGGCGACGTGCAATATATGGCCGCCGGCTCGGGGTGCAGCACAGCGAGTTTAACCCATCGCGCGGATGGTTGGAGCGACAGGGGCTTAGGTTCTCCTCTTTGATCTCGCTTAGTTTTTCTTGTTCATCGCGGCGGTAAACCAATCCACTTGAGGTGCGGCTGAGCGGCTGCCGGTGTGACGGGAGACGTCGCGGGAGTTGGCTTCGTTGCGGCGCTCGCCGGGTTTGGAACGAGGGGGTTCGATTTTGCTCTTCATCGTGAGGGCGATGCGTTTGCGGGCGAGATCGACTTCGGTGACCGTGACAGTGACGCGCTGCCCGACTTTGACGACATCGGAGGGGGTTTTGACAAACTGGTCGGAAAGCTGGCTGATGTGGACGAGGCCGTCCTGGTGCACGCCGACATCCACGAACGCGCCGAATGCAGTGACGTTGGTGACGATGCCGGGAAGTTTCATTCCGGGTTGAAGTTGCTCCATTTTATCGACGCCTTCGGCGAAGTTGAAGACTTCGAATTGTTGGCGCGGGTCGCGTCCGGGTTTGGCGAGTTCGCCGAGGATGTCTTTCAGTGTGGGAAGGCCGACGTCATCGGTGACGTATTTTTGCGGCTGGATTTTATCACGTCGCGCTTTGTCGCGGAGGAGATCGGCGACGGTGCAGCCGAGGTCGGCGGCTATGGCGTCCACGAGTGGATAGCGTTCCGGGTGAACGGCGCTGGCGTCGAGGGGATGTGCGCCGTCGCGAATGCGGAGGAAGCCGGCGGCCTGCTCGAAGGCTTTGGGGCCAAGGCCGGCGATTTTGAGCAACTCTTGGCGGGACTGAAAGGGTCCGTTTTTGTCGCGGTGTTCGACCACGCTGGCGGCGGTGCGTGAGTTGAGGCCGGAGACATAGGTGAGGAGGTGTTTGCTGGCGGTGTTGAGTTCGACGCCGACGCTGTTCACGCACGAAACAACAACGTCATCGAGGGAGCGTTTGAGGGCGCTCTGTTCGACGTCGTGCTGGTATTGTCCGACGCCGATGGATTTCGGATCGAGCTTCACGAGTTCGGCAAGAGGATCCATGAGGCGGCGTCCGATGGAGATCGCGCCGCGGACAGTGAGATCGAGGTCCGGGAATTCTTCGCGGGCGATATCGGAGGCCGAGTAAATCGAAGCGCCTGATTCGTTGACAACGACGACGGGAATAGCACCCGGGAGAGCGCATTTGGAAACGAAGGCTTCGGTTTCGCGCGACGCGGTTCCGTTACCGATGGCGATGGCTTCGATTTGGTATTTTTTAGTGACGGAGTGAAGGAACTCGGCGGCCTCGAGTTGTTCGCGCTGGCTTTTTTCCGGGTAGATGACGTCGTGGTAGAGGAGCTTGCCCTGACGGTCGAGGACAGCGATTTTGCATCCGGTGCGGAAGCCGGGATCGATGGCGAGCATGTTTTTGCGGCCAAGCGGAGAGGCTAGCAGAAGCTCGCGCAGGTTTTCGGCAAAGACGCGAATGGCTTCTTCATCGGCGCGTTTTTTATAGAACATGCGCGCCTCGGCTTCCATCGCGAAGCCAAGGAGGCGCTTGAGGCAATCCTCAGCGGCGAGCCGGACTTGCTGGGCGGCGGGGGACGAGCCTTTGACAAACTGGCCGACGATAATTGAAACGGCGTCGGTTTCCGGCGGCGTGAGACGTGAAAACAAGAAGCCCTCGGTCTCACCGCGGCGGATGGCGAGAATGCGGTGGGAAGGAGCGGCGGCAGCGGGTTCATTCCAGTCGAAATAATCTTTGAACTTCGCGCCTTCTTCTTCTTTGCCGAAGGCGACCTTGGAAGTGATGACGCCCTTTTCAAGGTAGAGCGTGCGAAGCCGTGCGCGGACGTCGGCGTCGTCGTTCATGCGCTCGGCCATGATGTCGCGGGCGCCGGCCAGTGCTGCGTCTGCGTCGGGGACTTCTTTCGCGGCATCGATGAACGGCTGGGCTTCGGTTGCGGGATCGGTGGCGGAATTTTGGGGCCAAAGAATATCGGCGAGGGGCTCGAGACCGCGTTCTTTCGCGATGGTCGCACGGGTTCGTTTTTTGGGACGGAACGGAAGGTAGATATCCTCGAGAACGGAGAGCGTCTCGGCGGCTTCGATTTTCGCTTTGAGTTCGTCGGTCAGGATTTTGCGCTCCTCCAGTGAGCCAAGAACGGATTCGCGGCGCTTGTCGAGTTCCCCCAATTGCTCAAGGCGATCGCGGATCGCCATAATCTGCACTTCGTCCAACTCGCCCGTGCGTTCTTTGCGGTAGCGGGCGATGAAAGGCACCGTGCCGCCTTCTTCGAGAAGAACTGCGGTGGCGGCGACCTGGCGGGGCTGGAGTTTGAGTTCGCTCGTGATTTTGAGAATGTGATGTTCGATCATATTGGAGAGGAAAAGTGCGAGATCATGCGCGAAGACGAGGCGGAGTCAATCGCCCATCTGGAGCAAATTTCCTCGCCTGGAGCGGTGCCTTGACAGGCTCGGTGCCGCCCGTTACCGACATGCGATGATTCGTGTCTTTTTTCTTTGCGCTCTAGTGGCTATCAGCATCGGCGACCTCTCGGCCGCGGCCGTCCAAGTCGTCACTCGCGAAATCGAACCCTTTTCGTTCGAACGCGATGGCCGCCGCACGGGCTTCGCCATCAATCTCTGGGAAAGTGTCGCCAGAGAGATCAATCTCGAATCTTCGTTCGTGACGGTGGACACCGCGAAACAAATGGTCGAGTCTCTTGCCGCTAATGAAGCCGAGGTGGCCGTCGGAGCTCTCAGCATCACGTCGGAACGCGAACAAGTCATCGATTTCTCCCAGCCGTTTTACCAGACCGGACTCCAGATTCTCGTTTCCAAACAAGCCAGCAGCATCGGCGACACCGTCTTTTCCGTGCTCCGCAACGTCTTCACGTGGCAACTCCTCGTCGGCGTGGCTGCTGCCGTTTCAATCATGTTTGTCATCTCGCACCTCGTCTGGATGTATGAGCACCGGGTTAACGAGGAAATGTGGCCTCGCACCTATCTCAAGGGCATGGGAGAATCTCTTTGGTGGACGCTCAGTATTTTTTTGGTCGGCGGCGCCGATAACAAAGGCCCGGTCGGCACCGGCGGACGCATCGTGGCGACCCTCTGGATGCTCGTCAGCGTCATCGCCGTCTCCGTCCTTACCGCGTCTCTCAGCGCGGTTTTTACCGTCAACTCGCTCACTGGCGACATTAGCGGACCGGGCGATTTGCCGGGCAAGACGGTTGCCACTATCGCAGGGAGCACAACCGAATCGTTTCTGCAAAAACTCGGCTCGCAAGGCGGAGAAAGAGTGAGCATCAAGACCTTCCCCGATATCCCGGCCTGCCTTGATGCCCTCAAGCAGGGAGCCGTCAAAGCCGTCGTCTTCGATGCCTCGATCCTCAGATACCATGTCAACAAACTCGGGCCAGACGATTTCACACTCGTCGGCAGTTTGTTCGACCGCAGCAACTACGGCTTCGGTCTTCGCGAGGGCAGCATGCTCCGGGAGCCCATCAATCGCGCGCTCCTCAAGCTCAACGAAAACGGCGTCACCGACGACCTCAAGCGCAAGTGGTTCGGCTCAGAAGAATAGACCTCAGCGATCCAATTCCTCGCGCACTTCGCCGGGCGAAAGCAACGTGGCGTCTTTAATCAGACGACAAAAATCTTTCTTTGTGACCTCGTGGTGCGGACCATGACTTCCGACGAGCTCCGTCATCGACTTGTAGCGCACCGCGAGACGTTCAAGGTGCACGATACGGAGATATTCGCCCTCCCGTTTCCAAACCTGATTTTGTGCGAGTTTTATCATTGAGACGCTGGCAAACCCCAGAGGACACCGAGCCCAGAGAGGAAGCAAGTTTTGCATCGAAGTATTTTGAGAAGTCCTTTCCCTGTGATCCCGGTGCCCTCTGTGCTAACGTCCTGATTCTCACTTGCTCTCTTCACCACGCATTCACCTGTCGGAACGGTCGCTCCTGATCCTTCTCGCGGTCGTCCAGTTCACACACATCATGGATTTTATGATCTTGATGCCGCTCGGGCCACAGTTGATGCGCGAGCTGTCCATCTCAGCCGGACAATTCAGCGGGCTGATTGCCGCTTACACAATGATGGCCGGAGTCGTCGGGCTTTTGGTCGCGCCGTTTATTGACCGCTTTGACCGGCGGAAGGTTTTGCTGGTCGCCTACGCCGGATTTATTGCCGGGACTTACGCGTGCGCCGCTTCGCACACGGCGAGCGAGCTTTTGTGGGCGCGGGGGTTCTCGGGTGCGTTCGGCGGCGTTTGCACGTCGACGGTTCTCGCGATCGTTGGAGACATTATTCCCTCAGCGCGACGCGGTGCGGCGATGGGGATCATCATGACATCGTTTTCCGCTGCTGCGGCATTTGGGGTTCCGTTCGGCCTTTTTCTCGCGCAGCAGTTCCGATGGGAAGCACCGTTTTATCTGCTCGTATTCATCGCGTTGACGGTCGAGACGCTGATGATTCTTTTTTTGCCACAAGTTCGCGGGCACTTGGCCGACGGCCCTCCAGCGTCTTGGAAAAACTTTATCGGCCTGCTGGGCGACGGAAACGCGTGGCGGGCGATGCTGTTGATGGTCTCACTCGTATTCGGACATTTCACGATCATCCCGTTTCTGTCACCGCATTTGGTCTTTAACCTCCACCTGCCCGAAAGCCACTTGGCATGGGTTTACGTCATCGGCGGACTGCTCACCATCATCACCGCGCCCTTGATCGGGCGACTGTCTGACAAGTTCGGACGCGTGCGCGTTTTTACGATCGTCGTCTGTTTCGCGGTGACCGTCGTGTTCGTCCTCACTCAAACGCCGCCGCTTCCGATCCCCGGGATTTTCGTGCTCACCGGCCTCTTTTTTGTCTTCGCCAGCGGGCGTTATGTGCCAGCGCAAGCCGTGCTCACTTCCGCCGTCACCGCCTCGCGGCGAGGTGCATTTATGAGCTTGACCTCTTGCACACGGGATTTCTGCACCGGCCTCGCCGCATTGATGGCCGGACAAATCGTGGTGCGAACGCCCGATGCCCTCTTGCACGTCAACTGGCTCGGATGGATCGCCGTGAGCGTAAGTCTCCTGAGCATCTGGCTCATCCGAAACGTTAAGCCCACGCAAGAATCACCGGCTGCTCCGTCCGAACTTCGGGCGTAAAAAACTGGTGCGCGATGCAGGGTTCGAACCTGCGACTTCCTGCGTGTGAAGCAGGCGCTATACCACTGAGCTAATCGCGCGGAAACTGGAAGAAAGATACGCGGCGATGCGTGTGCAAGGCAAACAGATTCGACGCCAGGCTCGAGCAGAAGGAGGCCAATATCGCGCGCGATTGTTTGGGACAAACAACTTGCATTCGAGACTAAACCGGGTGACGATCTGCCTTGTAGCCGGGGGCGTACTGGTTTCGACTTGAAGTGTGAAGCCCGGCCCGCATGTCGAGGACGGTTCGTTGGCCTCGTAAAAAATCGGACCAAACAAAATAAATGCAGATTACGAAGATCTCGCTCTCGCGGCCTAATTG
>JBBRHN010000035.1:0-11553 GCA_038222685.1 Chthoniobacterales bacterium
CGCATACTGGGCAACCCACTCCATTAGCCCTTCATACCCGCCCCCGGGACTCAAGTAAAGACGAACAGGGTCGATGTCCGGTTTCTGAGCGTGAATCTCAACGGTAGTCCATCCCAGCCAAGCGGTCGTCTCGCCTCTGGAAGCATAAGGAAATGGCCGCTCCGGCGGTTTCCGCAGCTTATGATCTCTGCTTTCAAATATCCGCAAATGAATTGACATCAATAAAGATGACGTTCTTGGCGGGAATACCTTTCCGTGTGCGACGGGCTCTGCGAGGTGGCAGTCGAACTCCGGTCTCATCCCTGGGGAAGATATTTGTTCTGCCTGCGGCAGAATTGGCGGATGGGCAGGGATTATCCCGTCTGCGACGGGCTCTGCGGGTTAGGGCGCTGCGCGCATTTTTTTGGAGAGCGCTATCGCGCTGGCAGTCGAACTTCGTTCTCATCCCTGGGGAAGATATTTGTTCTGCCTGCGGCAGAATTGGCGGATGGGCAGGGATTATCCCGTCTGCGACGGGCTCTGCGGGTGAGGGCGCTGCGCGCATTTTTTGGAGGGCGCTATCGCGCTGGCAGTCGAACTTCGTTCTCATCCCTGGGGAAGATATTTGTTCTGCCTGCGGCAGAATTGGCGGATGGGCAGGGATTCGAACCCTGGGTTCCGATAAAGGAACACACGCTTTCCAAGCGTGCGCATTCGACCACTCTGCCACCCATCCAGAAAGAATTTGTGAAACTAACCGAGAGTCGGGCGTTTGACAATCACTGGTTCGGAGGAATTTTCGCCGGCTCGGCGCGGACGGGGGAGCAGCGGAGAGTTTCGGTGCCGGCGTCGGATTGGAGGAGGAGAAATCCGTCGGGCGTAATGGTGAATTGGGCCGAATCGGCGAGCGCGCGATTGAAGCTGGTCTCTTGGCTCATGAGCTCTTCGCTGGCAGCGCGGCGGGTGGAGCGGAGGCGGTCGAACTGGATTTTTGAACCGTCGATTTGAACTGCGCCGCTGAAGCCGTTGACGCCTGTGTTCCCGACGACGGTGGAATCCGGGCTAAATTCCAATTTGACATTTGAGGTGGGGATGATGGGCGTGCCTCGGATGGCAACGACGGTCCACTTCGATCCTGCGAGCGCGGGGCTGGTCTGGGCGGAGAGTGGGGGTTGAAACATGGCGAAAAGAAGAGTGAGTGTCGCTGCGAGGGAACTCGGTTTCATACGCGGAGCGTCGCCGATTTTTGCGAACGCCGCAAGTGCCGCGTAGAAGGAGCGATTTTCGGTGAAGCGGAAAGGTTCTGGAAAAACGATGGGTTGTGGGTATGGTTTCCGCTCTAAACCGATGCCAAGCGTCCACATAAAAACTTACGGTTGCCAGATGAATGAGCGCGACTCCGACCAGGTAGCGAAGATGCTTGCGGAGAAAGGGTATCGTGTGACGGAGAAGGAAACGGAGGCGGACGTGATCTTGCTCAACACATGCAGTGTGCGGGATATGGCTGAGCAGAAGGCGATTGGAAAGATGGGGATGTTGCGGAAGTTGCGACGGGCGCGACCGCATTTGGTCTTGGGGTATCTGGGATGCATGGCGCAGGCGCGGGGCGCTTCATTGCTCGAAACGTCGCCTCACGTTGATCTTGTGGCTGGCACGCAGAAGTTCCACCGCGTTGCGGAATACGTTGATGAGCTTTTGCGCAAGCGGATTGAGGCGCGGATGGACAGCGAGCAGTTGGCCATTGTCGATGTGGATGAGGAGGCGGGCTCGCAGGCGACAATTCGCGAGCAGAACGTGCGGGAGGGGCAATGCACGGCTTTCGTCTCGATTATGCAGGGCTGCAATATGCACTGCGCGTTTTGCATTGTTCCGCAGACGCGGGGAGGGGAGCGCGGGCGCACGATGGAGGATATCGTGGCCGAGGTGCGTTCGTTGGCGGAGCGAGGGGTGCGCGACGTGACGTTGCTCGGCCAGATTGTAAATCTTTACGGGCGACATGAGTTTCCGAAACGCGAGGGACTGAGTCCGTTCGTGCAGTTGCTGGAGGCGGTTTGCGCGGTGGACGGGATTGAGCGGGTGCGTTTCACGTCGCCGCACCCGATTGGCTTTCGAGCGGATCTTGTCGATGCGTTTTCGCGTTTGCCCAAGCTGGCGGAGCACGTGCATTTGCCATTGCAGAGCGGGTCGGATCGGATTTTAAAAATCATGCGACGGGGATATACGGCGGACGCATTTCGGGCGTTGGTCGAGCGCTTGCGGGAGGCGCGGCCGGGGATTGCGATTACGACGGACATCATTGTGGGTTTTCCCGGTGAAACCGAAGAGGACTATGATGCGACACGGGCATTGGTCGGACACGTGCGGTTCGACAACGCGTTCGTGTTCCGTTATTCACCACGCCAAAATACCCCGGCGGCCACAATGGAGGAGCAACTTTCCGAAGAGGTAAAAGAGGCCCGCAATCAAGATCTCTTGAGCCTTGTTAACGAGCATGTCGCAGAAAAGCTGGACGCGTTAGTTGGCAAGGACGTCGAAATTCTTTGCGAGGGGGCGAGTCGCCATAACGCGGACCGCCTCACGGGGCGCACGCGCACGAACAAGATTGTGGTTTTTGAAGGTGCGCCGCGACACGTCGGGCAAATCTTTGATGTGCGGATCGAGCGGGCGAGTTCATCAACGCTTTACGGCGATCCCGCTGTGCTCGAAGAACCGGTGTTTGGATGAGTCTTTCTAACGGCCCCATTGACCTTGATCTGACGCTGGAAAGCGGGCAGGTGTTCCATTGGGAGAAACTGGGAGACGGCTCGTGGAAGGGGCTGATTGGGGAGACGCCGATGCGAGTGTCCGAGCGCGGCGGCGTGCTTGAGGTGCCGAAAGGTTTTGAAGGACTTGCCGGACATTATTTTGCTCTCGATCATCCGCTGGACAAAATCTACGCGGAGTTCCCGCGTGATGCGATGAGCGTCGATGCGCTGGAACTTTGCCGGGGGATGCGCATTATTCGCCAGCCCCGATGGGAGTGCCTCGCGACGTTTATTACCTCGTCGATGAAGCAGGTCGCACACATCCGGGCCATGTCGCTGGCACTGAGAAAATCATTCGGTCGGCGGATGGGCGACGTGTTCACGTATCCGACCCCCGAAATGCTTGCGGCGGCGGATGAGGCGGATTTGCGCGCCTGTGGCCTTGGTTACCGGGCGGCGAATCTGCTCGCGACGGCGCGGCGGATTTCGTCCGGGGAGGTCGATCTCGACGCGTGGGCCGCTCTCGATACAACCGAACTTCGTGGGGCACTGACTCAACTCCCGGGCGTCGGCGTGAAGGTGGCCAACTGCGTGTTGTTGTTTGGATACGAGCGCTTGGACGCGGTTCCGATCGATGTCTGGATTCACCGGGTTTTGCTTGCGATGCGAAATGGTCGGGGCGGCACGGCGACCGTGTTGGCCCGCTATGCCCGGAAAAAACTCGGCCCCTACGCGGGCTATGTTCAACAATACCTCTTCCATCGGGCGAGAGTTTCGCTGAAAATGTCCGCATGACTGCCACCGTCCGAGTCGGCCGCGAATCGCGGCGTGATCGCACCGTCGCCACCGTTCTTTCGGTCGCAATCCACCTGCTTCTGATCGGAGCGATTGCGTGGATTCTCACGCGCACCCGCTCCGGGCCAGAGGAGGCGCGCGTTGATGAGACGCCGATCGAGTTCACGATCGTTGAGCCTGAACCAATCGCACCCTCGACGCCGCAATTTGTGCGGACCGACCCTTCGCAGGCTACTGACCAAGTGCCAAAAAACGCCGCCTTCGAGTCGGACAACAACACGTCCGCCGCCAGTGAGTTGCCGCCTGAAGGCGCAGCCGCCGTGCCGACAACGGCGGGTGAGGAAACCCTCGCCATGGAGCTCCAGAACCGCGCCTACACCGCAGGCCAAGAGGCGCGCCCGAGCAGCCCATCTTCGCCGCCGCCGTCGGAACAAGCTGTCAATGAGCCCCCCAAACCAGCCGCCGATCCCGCCCCTCCCACCCAACTCGCACTCCGCGAGGCACCGCCCAAACCGGTCGAAGAGCCGGCCAAACCACAGCCGCGCCTGACCGAACCTGCCGCCCGGCCAATGCCTCCTTCGGCTCCGGGATTTCAGCCGCAAACACGTGTGACCCGCCTGAAGGGAAATATTTCGAACCGCGGCAAAGCCTCTGTAGAAGCCGCCGGCACACCTCTGGGACGTTATAAAAAAACAATATCCGACGCGATTGGATCCCGTTGGTATTACTACGTGAACAACCAAATCGGCTTGCTCAATATCGGGACGGTGAGCGTGCGCTTTGTCGTGATGCCCGATGGCAAGGTGAAGGGAATCAAAGTGCTGTCGAATTCTTCAAACGAAAGCTTTGCCTCCGTGAGTGTGAGCTCCATTGTGGAGGCCGAAATTCCGCCTATTCCCGAGGAGGTTGCTAAACTTCTTGAAAATAGCCGGATAGAAATCGATTACTCATTCACCATACTCAGCAACTGATGATCCTCGCCTCCTTCGTTTCCCAAACTATCGAATTCTTTGTGAAAGGCGGGCCATTCATGGTTCTGCTTCTCCTCGTATCCGTCACGTCGTTAACCGTGATCCTCCTGCGTGGCAGAGCCCTTCGCGAGAGCATGGTCGTGCCGAAGGAAGTCACAGACGCCGTCGAAGTTCTCAACCCCGGAGACGATCTCGATGGCCTCCAGCGAGCAATGCGCACGCATCCCTCCGCGTTGTCCGCCATCATCCTCACACTCATCAAACACCTGAACTGGCCGAAGGCCGAGACGCTGGAAGCCGTCCAGACGCGGGCGCGAAACGAAGTGGCCCGTCTCGAACGGGGCCTCGTTATCCTTGAAATTACGACTGGTATATCGCCGTTGCTCGGCCTGTTGGGAACGCTCTCCGGGCTCGTCGGGATCTTTGCGACGCTCGGCGGAAGCGGCGATCCTGTAGTCGTCGCCCGCGGGATTTCTGAAGCTCTCAACACGACGATTGTCGGCCTTGCGGTTGCGGTTCCGAGCCTGATTGCTCACAATTATTTTCAGCGCAAAGTCGAGGTGATGGCGATTGAGATGGAATCCGTCGCGGCGGACTTGCTCGCCAAATGCTATCCTCATGGCGAGTTGCCGCAGGTGCGAAAAGAGGCTCTCTAAGCTCACGCGCTGATGCGATTTCACACCCGAAAAAAGCGAACGCCCTCGATCATCATTGTGTCGTTGATCGACATTCTGGCGATCTTGCTCATCTTCTTCATCGTCACGACGACGTTCCGCAAAGAGCAGCCTCGCTTGCAGATCAATCTTCCCGAAGCGAAGATTGCCGACAAAGCCGTGTCGGATCAGAAGGAGCCCATCTTGCTCCGAGTGAAAAGCGCCGACGAGATCACGCTCGACAATGAACCGATTGCGATTGCATCCATCGGCGATGCGATTCGCGCCGCGCGTGCGAAGTCTCCGGAGCGCACCGTCGCCATGCAGGCCGACCGCGAGGCGCCGTTCGGGGTTGTCGTCAAGGTGCTCGATGCCCTCAAGCAGGCCGGCATTAAGAATATCCCCGCCTTTACCCAACCGGAGGCACCTAGCCCATGATTCTCGAAATTACCCAGCTCGACCATCCCTCACTCCGCACGAAAGGCCGTCGCGTCGAGGTAATCGACGCATCCATTCAGGAACTGGCGGTGGACTTGATCGATACGATGCGCAAAGCTGAAGGTATAGGCTTGGCCGCGCAGCAAGTCGGTCTGCCGCTCCAGCTTTTTGTTCTCGAAGTGCCTGCGATGAAGAAGCGTCCGAGTGCGATGCGTGTGGATGGCAAGCCCGTCGATTTCGAAGCCGAAATGCCGATGGTTCTCATCAACCCGGAGATCGAACCGTTCGGCGAGATCCAGCCCGAAGGAGAAGGCTGTCTGAGTTTTCCAGGAGTCCTAGGCGACGTTCCCCGTAGCGCCTCCGTCCGCGTCAAAGCCACGGCTCTCGACGGCACGCCAATGGAGTTCGAAGCCGACGGCCTGCTCGCGCGCGCCGTGCAGCACGAGTTCGACCATGTTCAAGGCGTGCTCTTCATCGACCGAATGGGCGGAGACGAAATTGCGGAGTTGCCGCCGGAAATCCGCCGCCTCGTGCGCCGGTAAATTAATACTGCGGGAATTTCTCAGTGCATCTCTACATCCACTCTGCCAATGCCGGAGCGCAGGTAGTGGAAATGGACATTCGGGTGGTCTGCCAGCAGTGACATCGGCACAGCGGAATCTGGCAGGTGCTTTGAGATCATGAGCGCGCTCAGCCGGAGACCGAATGGATTGTCGTGGTGCCCGGGGTGCCAGATCGACACTTTTTCCGCCTTCCATGTTTCCCTCGGCCCGACGGTGGCCGCGTCGGTGGGGACGAGGGCGACGTTGCCTCCGCCGCTCGTGCGGGCGTTCTGAACGATCGTCACCGGGTGAAGCTTTACGAACCGCGTGCCGAGCTTGCGGTATTCGGCAGGGCTGGGCGGGGCGTCTTTGTATTTGCCTTTGCGGGGAAGGGGGTCGTTGAAAGCCCAATGTTTGATTTCGCCCTGTCCGCCTTGCATGACCACGCAGCGGATTGCTTCATAGCTTTTGCTGTAGGCGTCGAGATCGCCGCTGGGGAAATGCAGGTTCGCGTCGGGCATCCGCAGGTTCTTGTCGATTCGGTCGAAGCAGAGATCCTTTTCGGCTTTGGCGAAAGAGAGCGGATGCGTCGTATCCACGGTCTTGCCATCGATCACCCACTCGTCCATCCCCCAAAAATGGGCGTCGTGTTTTTTCAAGTTGATGCCGAGCGCGTTCACCATCCGCGCCACAACCGGCAATTGCTCGGTCGGCCCGATCGGACCGCAAATGCCCGCCGGGTTGTCCGGCGTGCTTTGCCGCCACGCGTCGATGTATTCAAGCGCCTCAGCGGCGTAGAATTCCTGAACCGTGTCGTAAAAGTGGATCTGAAATCCCGGACGCGAAAGGCCTTTGAGTTTTTTCTCATCAAGGCGCGCCGCATCGGCGAGGATCTCCGGGTCCAGGGTTGTGTAATCCCACCAGTCGGGAGCTAGTTTACTGATCGGTCTTGGCATAGTTATTATTTAAGTTTGAAGACGGCATCCATTGCGGGCGAGGTGCAGTGGGTAATTACCTAGTGTTTACTTTTTTCTCCGCCTGGCGAAACGGCCAGGCTATGGGTTAGGGGGTCGTAATCCGGCGGACAAAAACCAAGATGGCTGTGGCGCAGAAATCCCTCGGCGAAATCAAGCACGCCGGACATTTTTCCCATGTCCGCACACATACGGGACATTTCGTCCAGGTAGGCGTCCATCCCTTGCGTCGCGTCGAGCCACTTCTTCTGACTCTCATGGCAGGCGAGCAAATCGCGTTTGGTTTCCATCACTCCGCTAATGTCCACGTAGCGATCCGCAATGAGCTCGCGTCCGAGACCGTCCCGAAGTCCGTGCGGAAGAGCGTGGTAGATACGAACCGGACCTGCGGCGTGCGGCACAGAAGGCGTCGTCACAAAGTTAGGCATGCCTTTTGAAAAGGCGGCTGTCACCACCAACCGGCAGACGTTTTGGTGGTCTTCCATGTAATCGGAAGGGCTATGCGTGAGAATGAGGCCCGGGTTTACCCGGCGAATCACCGCAGACACCTTTGCAAGCGATGCCGCATCATGAAAAACGCCCAGATCATCGAATAGCGGTTCGTGCCACACTGCGCCCGCCTTCGCCGCGGAGGCTGCCGCTTCTCGGGCCCTGAGCGCAGAGATCGTCTTCCGTTCGTGCTCTAGGCTCCCACAGCACCCGTTGGCCAGATTCCAAAAATGAATTTCCCATCCCGCCCGGCGCAGCTCCAGCATCGTGCCCGCCATCATGAATTCGATGTCGTCCGGATGCGCGACGGCGGCCAAGGCGCGTTTTTCCATCGGGCGGGCGAATCGTGTTTCCATTGCGATGAGTCTGATTTTCCTCGCATTTATTGGTTATGTCCATTATAAAACTGTGAGTTGCGCGATTTTTTTACATACTTCAATCCACCAGGCTTTTTAAAAGTTATCCCATGCCCGAATGACCTCCTATCAAAAAGCCGCAGAGAGGCTGCGGGGGAAGATTCTTAAAGGGGTTTTTCCGCCCGGTGCGCGCCTCCCGACCGAGCGCGATCTCTGCGGGCTTCTCGGAATTTCCAGAATCACCGTGCGCCAGGCTCTCGACCTCCTGGAAGAGGAAGAACTTATTTTGCGCCGCCAGGGGAGCGGCACCTATGTGAGCGAACGTCCACGGCTGATTCTCCCGCTGGGGCTGGATTACGCAGGAAGCGTCCGGCTGCACGCGCCTCATCTTTCCCGCCGACTCATTAGCATGAGGTGGACGACGTCGGCCGCTGTCCCTTGGGCCGAAGTCTTCGTCGGCAAAATGCAGGGAAAAATCCTCTCAGCCGAGCGAATTGACAAATCCCGGACTGAGAATCTCGCGTGGGATCACGCGGTGATACCGGAAACGTTTGGCGACAAATTAACCCGGCGGGAACTGGCTTCCATGGATTTTGTCGAGCGCTGGAAGAGCCGCCAGAAAATTAAGATTTCTGAAATCTACCAACAAGTTTCGGCAGTGTCCGCAGATGAGTTGGATGCCGCACGCTTGGGCGTCGATTTGGGTGTTCCCATTTTGCAAACCATCGAAACCTACCACTCGCCGGAGAAGGCAATTCTCGGCGTCTTCCTCAGCCACTACCTGCCGGGCCGCGTCGAGTTGCGAAGCAAGTTCAAGTGGCCTGAGTCATGAGGCGTTCAGCTGATTTACGAGGAACGACTTCCAAACAAGGAACTGGCCGCGCGCCTCGGGCTCTGTTGTGAATTTCATCTCTCCCGCCGCTTCCGCCACGCGATTGACCACCGTTTTTGTTGCCATGCAAAAACTGCATGGGGAGCCATGTTTCTGGAATATCGAACTGCCCGCATGAAATGGTGCAGCCGGAAAGACTCGAACTTTCAACCTTCTGATCCGTAGTCTATTTATAAATGTGTATAAATATTTCATCTATAACTATTAATAAAAACACATGAAAAATCGATTCAATATCCTCTATGGAGGAAAATACTGCTGTTAGCATACCCTTTTTAGCATACCATTACCATCTGATCACCTGCGAAAGCGTTTATTTCTATGCCTAAAACAGCCGCCGCCGACCCGAAAGCGAAGGGGATTTACAAACAGAAGCTCACCTACTGGCTCCGCTACACGCTCGACGGTGCCCAGCATCGTGTGAACCTGCAAACCCGGGATTTCGAGGAAGCCATCCGAAAGGCCGACGCCCTGAGGGGAAAACCCGTTAAAGGCAAGGGCGAGAAAGTCGCCTGGAAGGCGGCGATCAAGCGTTACCTCGACGACAAACTCCACGGGCATCGGCCGGCTCACCTTGCTGGTAAGCGGCTCCGGGCCTTCCGTCCCGATACCGTCCCCCGGGTCGGAAGTTGTTTGAGCGTCTTTGCCACCACTTGCGGTGCTCCCTCCCCGGCGCAGGTGACAATAAAACAACTCCAGACCTACTACGACCGGCGGGCCAAGAAATCCTCCGCTGGAGCCAAATCAACCATCGCGACGATCCAAGCATTTTTGGACCATATTCGGTGTCTTCCTGGACGAGTCGTCATTCCTCTCGAGAACAAGCCCGAGGCACGGCAGGTCGTCGTGGACATGGAGACGGCAAACACATGGATTTCCGAATGTCCACGCGACGATCTCCGGTTTGTCCTCTACTGCGGTTTTCATGCGGGAATGAGAGCGGGGGAAATCTCTCACTCACGTGCAGCGTGGTTTGATCTCAGACGAAAGGTTCTCACGATTCCCGGGAAGGAACCCCAAATCCTTCCCACGGGCAGGGAATACCTCTGGAGAACAAAGGACGGAGAAACGCGAGAGATTCCGTTGGACGATGCATTCTGTGCATTTTTGAATATCTTCCTGAGAGTCCCCAAACGCGATTATTGTCTCCCCGCAACGCGTCGGCCAAGAAAATCGCACGCCACGGGCTTGCTCGATTTTCGAGTGCCGTTCGAAAAATTTGTCGCCTCGAAGGAAAGGTCAGAGGTGACGCCGCATGCCATGCGGCACTCGTGGATTTCTGAACTGGCCAACTCAGGCAACCACAGCATCACCGAGGTGGCCGCATGGTCTGGAGACACCATCCAAACCATCGAGCGAAATTATTGGCACAAGCGCGTTCGTCGCGGAAACCTCAATGACACGATGGCCGGAAAACGAAGCGGCGACACGATAAAGGAGATTGCCGCGACGCTCAAATCCATGAGCACCGCCGGGCTCGACAAGGAGACGTCCGAGGCCGTCAAGAAGCTCCTCAAAGCCACGGAAAAACCCGATCAGTCAAAATGGGACTGGACCAGCGGGGCACCGGTGGGACACAGAACACTCTATTCCGTCGGCGACACCGTTTCCCAACTCGGCGTTTTCCAGATGTTGCTTGATCCGGGCGATAATGACCCGGAGGGAGCCATCACCGACTTCGACTGGGAAGAAGGTGCCGTTTCCACAGAGCGGGCACGGCTCAAAATATTGGAGGGCAGAGGTTGGATCAAACCAAAATGATTGCCGGTTGCCTCTCTCCAGATTCTGCTGAGAATAGATTCCGATTCCGCCGGTTGAGCGCACCCCCTAACCAACCAAATGGCTTTCGAAGCCACTAATTGATCTGAAGAAAATGTAGCCCAATTGGAAAAAAGGCGAAAATTCGCGTTGGAAACCCTTCCCAAGTGAACGGCATAACCCCCAACGACTCCGACACCGAACCCGAATAATCCCCCCATGGAATCCCACGAACCCACCACTCAAGAATGCGACGAAGCCCTCCAAAGTTTCTTCGCCTCAGTCCACCAATCCCGCGTTCGCGCAAACACCGCCAAGGCCAAACTGCAGGAGGTCTCCCCCTTCCTCATCCAAGTGATTGCCACCGGCTCCGGCCAAGGAGCCAAGGTAGAGGAACTCCTCTGGCCCACTTGGAACGGCGATCACAAGATCGGCCTCTGCGACTCCCTGACCGGGCTCGACACCAAACTCGCCGAGGCCGCCCTCGCGATGCTCACCGCCCGCGCCTTCATGGGCGTGGACGCCGACCCCCTTCTCAAAAAGATCATCACTGAATCCAGAACCGAACTCCCGAAGGCAACTCTGGACGATTTCATCTCTTAAACGAGGCTTCCCGCACGCTTCCCGTCCCCCTCATTCTCTCAGCCAGACGGTAAGTGTCGCCCCGGTCGCGTCCGCTCACGCCAGAAGAGGCAGAAACCCGGCGGATTGCCTATGCGCTCAAGCGTGGCGAGGAAATTGAAACCGCCGCCTGTGAGATGGCCGAGTTTCTTCCGCCGGGGTTGGCCGCGATCACGTTCGTGCCAGTTCCGGCGAGCACCGGCAGCATTGAAGCGAATCTGATTCTCGCCCGGGCCATCGCCGCCGAATACGGCCCGCAAGCCCGGGTCGTTCCAACCCTGCGGCGCTCCGTGCCAGTGGAATCTTCCTGCGCTCGTCGTCGCCGGGGGCAGCCGGTTGGC
>JBBRHN010000036.1:0-11509 GCA_038222685.1 Chthoniobacterales bacterium
CCCCGCCTCTTCCAAAAGGAACTCGCCAACCGCAAAATTCGCTGGCGCACGGAACTAGAAACCAGCTCCCAAGACCTCGTCGCCATTTACGTCCGCAACGGCCTCGGGGCCGGACTCTCCGTTCGCACACCCGAACTCGAGCGCGAGAAATCCCTCCGCGTCCTCCCCCTCCCCTCCTTCCCCCACCTTCCCATCGGCGTCTTCTGGAAAGGCAAACCCGGCGAAATCCCCCTGGCTTTCCTCCAACAACTCCAGACCTATTCCGCACACTTCGCAGGGTGAAAATGGGTTCACTTTGCGAGGAGAGAGACTTGCATCGCCAGAGGCGGCTGAGCATGATGCCGCGCTTGTGGGGATCGTGATTTTATCAATCTTGGCCGCTGTCGGGCTTTGTTATTTTCTGGGAGGTCGTTTTTACGGGGCGTTTCTTTCCCGCGCTTTGGGGATTGATCCCTCGCGAGCGACTCCAGCGGTGACGCTAAATGACGGACGCGATTTTGTGCCGGCCAAGCCTTATGTTTTGTTCGCGCACCACTTTGCGGCGATTGCGGGCGCGGGCCCGATTGTGGGGCCGACGCTGGCGATGGCTTATGGCTACCTACCAGCGCTTTTGTGGGTCGTGCTGGGAGCGATTTTTTTGGGTGGCGCGCACGATATGGCGACGCTCTACATGTCCACCCGCGAGCAGGGGCGGTCGGTCGCCGACATCGCGCGGCAATATCTCGGCAAAACGGGCTACGTCTTGATTATTAGCTTCCTCGTGATCGGACTATTCATGATCACGGCGACGTTTCTCAACCTGAGCGTCACGGCGTTGACGAGCATGTATCCGGCGGAAAAAGTCGGCATGGCACCTGTCGCCCCTGAGAAACTGGCCGCCGCGATGGATTCCGCTACGGACGCAACAGGGCTGCATCCGTTTCGCGACGGGAGCGTGATGCCTACTGCTGTCATGATGAAAGATGGGGCACCGGTGCTGATGGCAAAGATCGGCGGCATTGCTTCGACGAGCGTTCTCTTCATCACGCTCTGCGCGCCGCTATTGGGATTTCTCATTTACAAAGTGCGGACTCCAGCCGCCGTGAACTACGCAGTGGCGTCGTTTCTCTGCATCGCCTCCGTTGCACTCGGGCTGTGGATTCCGGTGGTCGTGTCGCCCGACATGTGGCGGGTCTTTATGACGGTCTACGTCGTGCTGGCCTCGGCGATTCCCGTTTGGTTGCTTCTCATGCCGAGGGATTTTGTCAACGTTCAGATTCTCTACGGCGGAATTCTCGCGGTGGTTGTCGGCCTTTTGGTCGCAGGCTTAGGAGGCGGGTTTTCGCAGATTCCGGCAGCTCCACAAACCGTGGCAGAGACGATTCCACTCTGGGACTTTGAGCACGGGATGAAGTATGTCGGCATGTTGTGGCCAATGCTTTTTATCACGGTGTCATGCGGTGCGATGAGCGGGTTTCACTGCTTGGTATCGAGCGGAACGAGTGCGAAACAATTGGGCAACGAGCGCGATGCGCGAACCGTGGGCTACAACGCGATGCTACTCGAATCGCTGCTGGCGGTGACGGTGATTCTCACACTTCTCGTGGGGCTGGATTGGGGAAGTTACCTCAATATAACTTATTCCGAAAAAAACCCAATCCTCGCTATTGCGTTAGCCACCGGAAACCTCATGAACCTCGCCTTTGGCATCCCCGTCTGGGCCGGGGCCGTGTTGGGCATTCTCCTGCTCGAAGGATTTGTCGTCACGACACTTGATGTGGCCGTGCGATTGAATCGCTACCTGCTCGAAGAGGTCTGGTCGTTCCTTTTCAAATCCCCGCCGCGCCTATTCCGCAATATATGGTTTAACACGGCGATTTGTGTCGGTGTGATGTTCGTGCTTTCGCGCTCGAATACGTTGCCAATGCTTTGGCAGGTATTTGGCTCGGCGAATCAAATGATGGGCGCGATGGCGCTCCTCGTCGTGACGGTCTGGCTGCGCGACAATGGACGCCGGTATTGGTTTGCGCTGATCCCGGCCATCGTTATGTTCGCGACGACACTCGCATCGACTTTGGTTTCCCTCGTCTTGAATGTCGGACGCGCCAACTGGGCACTTGTTGCGACGTGCGCTGTATTAATGCTTCTCGGGCTCGGCGTTGCAGCGATCGGCGGTCGTTTGCTCCTGCGCTCAAGCCCCGCCCGGCAGGCGTGATTTTTTCCGCATCGAAAGCGCGAGCCGCAATCCCGTCCCCATCATCACGAGCAGACCGAGCCCGACAAAGAGCACATAGAACGGCGAAAAGCCTTTGCCTAGCCAAGAGCCCTGATGAATGCTCATCAAAAGGCTGAGCGTTTCGTCGGGCAGGCGCAACCACTGCTCGCCAAATTTGTAGGCAAGCCCTGTCGTTGCCGATGCGGCCAACGGCACCATCATTACGACGGCGAAAATCCGATGCACACGACGCAACCGGATTTTTGAGATTTTCGACAAGAGCAACGTCGCCCCGGTCGCAATGATCGCAAGGAGGCCAAGTCCGGTCACCGCGAGGTAAACCATCGATCCGATTTCCCCAAGCCACTCGCCCGTGTGGATCTCCATCAAAAAATTCGCGATTTGTCCATCAAGGCCGAACCATGCTTTACCGACGCGATACCCAATGCCCGTGCTCAATGTGACGAGAAGAGGCACAATCAACCACGGCGAAAATTTGCGGTGAAGCTTCCGAAAGGCGGGATTCATGTGCGTCAAGAATGTGAGCCAGTCTGGAGCCCTGTCAAACAGGATGACATTGCGCGACTGGCGGACTGCGTGTAAATCGGTCAGCGATGGCGATCCAATTTCAACATTTCGAAGTGCTCACGCGGCCCGACGGCACGCCGTGGGAGCTCGAACATGACGAGCGCGGCGTGACTTACAAAGCGCGCGACGTGAACCTCCGCAGCGATGTCGCGCTGAGAGTCTGGACACCGGGCCCGGAGATCGAGCCGATTCTCCGCGAGGCGCGTCGAGCCGCAGGTCTGCGCCATACGAACGTTGCCTCGATCTACCACCTCGGCGAGCAGGACGGGGTATTCTTTTTCGCCATGGAGTTTGTCGACGGCCGACTTCTCGATGCGCGCTTGGAGGAATCTGGAAAACTCCCGCCTGCCGCCGCGCTCGATATCGCCCTGCAAATCTCGCGCGCTCTCTCCGCCGCCGCTCGTCAGGGCTTGGTTCATCGCGACATCCGCCCGGGAACTCTTAAACTCCTTCGCGACGACGACGGGCGGACAATTGTGAAGATCATGGACTTCGGCCTCGCGCCGGAAATCAGTGCCGCTGTCGAGTCTGGCTACGCAAGCCCGGAGCGCATCGGCAACGGTGCACTCGATGCGCGATCCGATATTTACGCGCTCGGAGCCACGATCTTTCACATGCTCACCGGCCATACGCCGGCAGCCGACAAACCGTCACGCGAAGCCGCTCTGGCGGAGTTTGACCCTCCAATCCGGCAAGTCGTGCTGCAAATGCTCGACCCGGAACCGGCGAAACGCCCGCAGTCAGCAAACGATCTCCGGCTCCAGATCGAGGCCTGCATGAACTCCGCTCCCGCAACGCCCGCCGCGCCGCCCGCATCCCCTCCACCGCTCCCGCCGCCAGTTCCCAAAAAGAGCTCCGCCCTACCGATCATTATCTCGATTGTCAGCGTACTTATTGCGTTGATCGCGGCCGGATGGTTCATCGTGAAAAATTCAAAGTTCGAGATGAGCGTGGTGACGAACCAAGCCGTCGTTATCCCTCCCTCGACGCCCATACCGCTTCCGCAGCCCACGCCCGAGCCGCCTGTCGCCGCCGATCCGATTGAAACCGTCGAATCCCAAGCCGAAAAAGCCGACGCCCTGATTCGCGCCGAGCAATACCGCGACGCCCTCGTTCTTGCTGAACAAGCTGCCACGGATTTTCCCGACGCAGTGTGGCCAAAGCAGAAGATGGAAATGATTGCCGCGCTGTTGCGTTCCAATGCGTTTGTGATGACGCCGACCAAGTTGCGCCCCCTCCGTCCCGCACTCGAATCCGCCGCGGCAATGGATGTCGTTTCCGCTCAAATGCTCCTCGGCGAAGAACTCCGCGAATCCGAACCCGCCACCGCGCTGAAATGGTTCCGCGCGGCTGCACAGAATGGACAAACGGAGGCAATGACGCAAACCGGCCTCATGCTCTCCAACGGAAAAGGCGTGAGCGCGCCCGATCCCGCGCTCGCCGTCGAGTGGTTGCAAAAGGCCGCCGCCGCGGGAGATATGGACGCGACGACGGCGCTCGCCGAATGCCTCATTCGCGGAAAAGGCATCGCGCCGGATCCCAAACGCGCGGCGAGCCTGCTCAATGTCGCCGTCGCCTTCGATCAACCGAGGGCGTTTAATCTGCTCGGTGATTTGTATCTCAAAGGCTCCGGCGTTCCTCAAAATCTCGACGAAGCCGCGCGGTTCTTTTCACGCGGCGCAGAGCTCGGCGACGGCGACTCCATGGCCAAGCTCGGCCTCCTCTACTTGAATGGTCAAGGGGTTAAGAAAGACCCTCAAAAAGCCGCTGAGATTTGGAAAACCGGCGCAGAGCGCGGATTCCCGACCTGCATGTTCAACTTTGCACAGTTACTCTCCTCGGGAACCGGAGTGCGTCTCGATGCGGGCGCCGCGCAGAAGTGGTTTGTCTCCGCCGCCCGCGCCGGCAACGCCATGGCCATCGAGTGGTGCCGCGAGAATAAGGTTGAGTTTTAAGGCGACGCGGTTCGAGGCTGTCCTACGTGGCGTTCAGAGCGCGAAATGGTCGGCGGGGGCGCAGCGGAGGCCGGGGATGCGCGAGAATTCCGCGCAATTGAGAGTCGCGAGATCGAAATCGTGATGAAGGCAAGTGGCGGCAATCAGAAGATCGTGAGCGCCAACGAAAATGCCTTTCCCCGATAGGTCTGCCTTGAGCTGTGCATGGGTCCGGGCTTCCTCGACTCCAAACGGAAAAACTTCAATCGTGGAGACAAGCGCATCGAAAAAGCCGCGACGTGCCTGTTGCCGCTTTCCGGGCGGAGCGCGAAAAACGCCCTCCAGAAACTCGGAGACGGTGATCGCGCTGATTGCAACTTCATGATCCCCGACAACCTGCTCGTTGAAAGTAACGGCGTCCCATCGGCCCCGTTCCTGCGCGATCAGCACAGACGTGTCGAAGAGGACATTCATTCGGCCCAAGGGTCGCGTTGCGGACGATTCCCTTCATTCCGAATTTCCGTCAGGTCGCTTGAAAAAGAATCAGCTTCGCTGGCCGGCATCGGGGTTCGCGATCTCCAGAATTCCGCCAGTTCGCGCCCGGTCGTTTTTCCGGGCCCCTCCGGCGAGATCCGGGCCACCGGCTTCCCATTTCTCGTGAGAATCGCGACATCGCCGCGATAGACGACGCGATTGATCAAATCAGAAAAATTTCGCGCTGCCTCGGTAACTGTTAGACTGGACTCCACAAAGGAATCATAAAATCAGATAATCGGATAATCAAGCTGCAAATTCACAGAATCAAAGCGGAGCCATTTCAGCCTCCCCAACTCGCTCAAACGGCAGCTTGTGAATCGACCGCAGCGGGCGCTGTCTTGTCGGGGCGGCCAGTTTTGTGGCCTTTGCCAGCGGAGACGCCGTTGAAGGCTTGGACTTCAGAGCCCTGGAGTCGGCGGGCGGGGCGGGGGCCGAAATTGAATCGGATGTTTTTCATCAAGTCTCCAGGTTTGGCACCGATCCCTAACGCTGCGGTTGGCTCGAACCCGCTGTGCATCATGCAATTTTCGCAGCGTTTGTCGCGGGCGCAACCGTCCACGACGCCGTAGTTTTCCCATTTGGTGGTCGAGAGGAGCTCGTTGTAGGACTTGTAATGTGCGTCGGTCATCACATAGCAGGGGCCTTTCCAGCCCATGATGTTGCGAGTCGGGATGGCCCAGGCCGAGCAGGAGAGCTCGCGTTCACCCGCGAGAAAATCAAAGTAAACCGGCGTCCCAAGAAGGGTGTAGCGTTCGCTCCAAGCGGTGATGTCTTTGAATTTCTCGATGGTCATCGGGCGCGTGAGGAAAAAGTTTTCCGGATCGAGATTGAGGCGTTTGCGCATGTCTTCCTTCGCTGCATCGTAGTCGTAGCCGGGGGAAATCGTGTGGCCGTCGAGCTCCATCCACGAAAGATATTCAAACATCTGCTCGATCTCAGCCATTTCGGTTTCCTTGTAAATCGTCGTGTTGGTGGCGACTTGGTAGCCAAGGATTTTGGCCATGCGAATGGCGGCGATGCATTCTTTGAAGACGCCTTCGCGTTCGACGATGAGATCGTGCGTGCGCTCGAGTCCGTCGAGGTGAACGTTCCAATACATCCATTTGGAGGGAGCGATGGGATTGCGGAATTCGGATTTCGGATTGCGGATTTCGTCGCCTTGGGTGGCGGTGATGAGTTCCTCGGAGACGAGGACTTCGATCTGACGCGAGACGGCTTCGGGATTTTTCGCGAATTCAAAGGCCATGAAATCACGCATTTTTTTTCGCATGAACATCCCGTTCGTGCAGACGTAAACGATTCGTTTTTGGGCAAGAAGGCCGGAGACGAGATCTTCGATGTGCGGGTAGATGAGCGGCTCGCCTCCGCAGATGGAGACCATCGGCGCGTCGCATTCGGTCGCAGCGCCGAGGCAGTCTTCGAGGGGCATCACGTCTTTCAACGAGGTCGAGTATTCGCGGATGCGCCCGCATCCCGTGCACGTGAGGTTGCAAGTATGGAGCGGTTCGAGTTGAAGCACGGTCGCAAATTTCTTAACGCCCGCGAGTTTTTTTCCGACGATGTAGCTGGCGATTCGGGCCGTAAGTGCAAGCGGAAACCTCATAATGCGCACTAAGAGAGAGGCTGACCGCTCGCATGTCAAGCCGTTCCCCTCTCGGTGCAGGCTTGGCGTCCCTAACAATCGCCGGTAGAAATTGACAAACCATGAGACCTGACAAATTTACCGCAAAGATGCAGGAGGCGATGAACGCCGCAATCGACCTCGCATCCAAAGGCGGAAACCCCGAAATCACCAACGCCCACTTCCTCCTCGCCCTCGTCGAGCAAACAGACGGCCTCGTGCGACCTCTCTTGGAAAAACTCAACGTGGCACCCGATTCTGTCGAATCCGCACTCCGAGACGATTTGGCGAAGCTCGCGCACGTTCAGGGCGGCGCGCAGGCCGGTTTGTCGGCAGAACTTCGCAAAACGATCGACGAGGCGGAAGCCGAGATGGCCAAGCTCAAAGACGAGTATCTGAGTGCCGAGCATTTCCTCATCGCGCTCCTCTCCGGCAACTCGCCTGCGGCGAAGGTCCTCAAGCAAAGCGGCGTCACTCGCGACGCACTGATGAAGGCGCTGGTCGAGATTCGCGGCAACCAACGCGTGACCGATCAAGATCCCGAGGGCAAATACCAGACGTTGGAAAAATACGGACGCGACCTGACGGAGCTTGCCCGAAAAGGAAAAATCGACCCCGTAATCGGACGCGACGAGGAAATCCGCCGCACGATGCAAGTCCTCTCCCGCCGCACAAAAAACAACCCCGTTCTCATCGGCGAGCCGGGTGTTGGAAAAACCGCCATCGTCGAAGGCCTCGCCCGCCGCATCGTGAGCGGCGACGTGCCGGAGTCCCTCAAAAACAAACGCGTCGTCGCGATGGACATCGGATCGATGGTCGCAGGCGCCAAGTTCCGGGGCGAATTCGAAGATCGTCTCAAAGCGTTTCTCAAAGAGGTCACATCAAGCGAGGGCGAAGTCATTCTTTTCATCGACGAACTCCACACCATTGTCGGCGCAGGAGCCGCTGAGGGCTCGATGGACGCCTCCAACCTTCTCAAACCCCAACTCGCCCGCGGCGAACTCCGCACTATCGGTGCGACCACTCTCGACGAGTATCGCAAATACATCGAAAAGGACGCCGCGCTCGAACGCCGTTTCCAACCCGTGATGGTCGGCGAGCCAAGCGTGGAAGACACAATCGCCATCCTGCGCGGACTCAAGGAACGCTACGAAGTCCATCACGGCGTCCGCATCCAGGATGCAGCCATCGTCGCCGCCGCGATTCTCAGCCATCGATACATCAGCGATCGGTTCCTGCCCGACAAAGCCGTTGATCTCATCGACGAAGCCGCCTCGCGCCTAAAAATCGAACTCGATTCCATGCCGACGGAACTCGACCAACTCGAACGCCAGATCATGCAATTTGAGATGGAACGCCAGGCTCTCAAAAAAGAAAAAGACGACGCCAGTCGCGACCGCCTCGGAAAATTGGAAAAGGAACTCGCTGACGTCAAAGACCGCGCCACCCAATTCCGCACCCGTTGGCTCAAGGAGAAAGAAGAGATCGGCAAAGGCGCGAAACTCGCTGAAGAAATCGAGTCGCTCAAAGCCCAACTCGAACAAGCCCAGCGAAACGGCGACTTGCAGCGCGCGAGCGAAATCCAATACGGACGCCTCCCCGACCTTCAAAAACAACTCGAAGACTCCACAGCCAAGGAACGCGTCGAGGGCACGCTCTTAAAAGAAGAAGTCACCGAAGAGGACATCGCCAAAGTCGTCGCCTCATGGACAGGAATCCCCGTCTCGCGACTTCAGGAAGGCGAGCGCGCGAAGCTTGTCAAAATGGAGGAGCGCCTCATGGAACGTGTCGTCGGCCAAACACAAGCGATCAAAGCCGTCTCCAACGCCGTCCGCCGCGCACGGGCCGGACTCCAGGACGAAAACCGCCCGATCGGTTCGTTTCTTTTCCTCGGCCCCACCGGCGTCGGAAAAACCGAGCTCTCGAAAGCGCTCGCCGAATTTCTCTTCGACGACGAGGGTGCCATCATCCGCCTCGACATGTCCGAATACATGGAGAAACACAGCATCGCCCGCTTGATCGGCGCGCCTCCGGGTTACGTCGGCTACGAAGAGGGCGGACAACTCAGCGAAGCCGTTCGTCGCAAACCTTATGCCGTCGTGCTTTTCGACGAAATTGAAAAAGCCCATCCCGATGTCTTCAACGTCCTCCTCCAAGTCCTCGACGACGGACGCATCACCGACGGACAAGGCCGCACCGTCGATTTCAAAAACTCCGTTATCATCCTCACCTCGAACATCGGCAGCCAGTTCATCATGGAGGACCTCGAAAAAACTGAACGCAATAAACGCGTGATGGAAATCCTCCGCGGCCACTTCCGCCCCGAATTCCTCAATCGCATCGATGAGATCATCATCTTCGACCGCCTCGATGAGAGCCAAATCGAATACATCGTCGGCATCCAGGTCAACCGCCTCCTCGCGCGCCTCGAACGCCAAAACATCACGCTCACCCTCACCGACAAAGCCCGCGCCCTCCTCGCCCGCGAAGGCTACGACCCCGCCTACGGCGCACGCCCGCTCAAACGCGTCATCCAAAAACAAATCCTCGACCCCCTTAGCCTCGAAATCCTCGACGGAAAAGTCCTCGAAGGTGACAAAATCGAAGCCGACGCCGATGGGGACGCTCTGGTTTTTAGAAAAACTTAAGTTCTGTCAAAGCTTCTCCAAACGTCGAATCGAGATCAAATTAAGGATTCCCGAAACGATGGGCTAGAGCTCACTAACGCGCCGAAATACGTTCTGCCGCGGTGACCGTATTGGACATGAGCATGGCGATGGTCATCGGACCGACGCCGCCCGGAACCGGTGTGATAGCCGCGCAGCGGTCTGCGACGGCGGCGTAATCGACATCGCCGACGAGGCGGTAACCCTTGGGCGTCGCGGGATCTTCGATGCGGTTAATGCCAACATCAATCACAACGGCTCCCTCGCCGATGTGTTCGTCGCCGAGAAAATGCGCGCGTCCAACGGCCGCAATGACGATGTCGGCCTCGCGCGTGATGGCGGCGAGATCGCGGGAGCGGGAGTGCGCGACGGTCACCGTTGCATCGCCGCCAGGGCCGCGGCGCATCAAAAGAAGCGCCATCGGCTTGCCGACGATCATGCTCCGGCCCACAACGACCGCGCGGCGACCGGCGGTTTCGATGCCGGCTTCGAGAATGAGTCGCTGGCACCCGAGAGGCGTGCAGGGAACGAATCCCGTGGGGTCGTCCATCGCAAGTTTCGCGACATTGACCGGGTGGAATCCATCGACATCCTTCGCGGGATCGATGGCGCGCACCACGGCCGCTTCGTCGATGTGCGGCGGCGGCGGAGATTGGACAAGAATCCCGTGGATCGCCGGATCCCGGTTGAGTTCGTCCACGAGCGCAAGCAATTCGGCCTGCGAGGTATCGGAGGGAAGTTCCTTTTTGACTGAGTGAAATCCGAGATCCGCCGCTTTTTTGTCTTTGGAGCGGACATAAGCGCGGGATGCGGGATCGTCGCCGATCAGGACGACGGCGAGACCGGGTTGGATGCCTCGACGGCTCAAGTCCGCCACTCGCTCGCGCGTTTCCTCCAAAACTTTTGCCGCAACGGCTGTGCCATCAATCCGCATGATTTTTCAACAAGTCCTCCAGGTTTTTTCGTTCCAACTCGAAGTCTGCATCCGTCAGATCTGGCGAGATCGAAATCGATTGTTCGAGCGTGACGGAGATTGTGGAAAATGGCAACGGGATGATGAAGCCGTCCCAGGTTTTGAGTCGATAGCACCGGGAGAAGTGGGCGTGAATGGGGAGAATGGGGGCTTCGGTCAACTGGGCAAGTTGGATCACGCCAGGGCCAAGCGCGTATCGCGGTCCGCGAGGGCCATCGGGGGTGATCGCGATGTCGCGCCCGTCGCGCACGAGTCGCACGAGTTCGCGCAATGCCTGCGAGCCGCGCCGCGAGCTTGATCCCCGAACCGAGCCCATCCCGAAAGCTCCAACAAATTGCGCAAGAATTTCGCCGTCTTTGCTCGGGCTCGTGAGCACGGTGACGCCCCGCCGTTCGCTTCTTGGATACCGCGCGTTGAATGCAGCCGTAATTCCCAGAATGCGATTGTGCCAGAAACAGATCAATACAGGGCCCGCGAGCTTTCCTTCTAAAAATCCGGCACGGTCATCAATGCGGACACGGATCGTCGCCAGCAAAAGACGCAAAATCGTTGAGCCAACCAATGCGAGAAGCCGTTCGCGCGTCATGCCAGAAATTCGTTTAAGATTTTTGTGAGCACGGGGCGAGCGGTCGCGGCGAGGGATTCGTTCGCGTAGGCGATCCAGGCGACGCCGCTCTCGGTATCGAGCGGTGCGTCGGGAAATCCGCCGAGCGGATGTTCGTAAACCACGCCCGCTTTTTGTAGAACGAGCGCCGCGCAGGCGTCGTAGGGATGGCAAACGAGCGACGTTTCCATGTCGAGGCAACGAAAGATAAGCGGACGAATATCGCCAACCATTCGGTCGTGGCCCGCCATCACTTCAAAAAACTGCCCGCCGGTGCTGATGTATTGGTCGTCGAAGACGGTGGGCGAGGTCGAGCTGTTGAGGCCGATGAGTTCATCCCAGAGCCGCTCCTCGATTTGCGATGTGAGCGTGCGGCCTTCCGGGAAAAACTT
>JBBRHN010000037.1:0-11472 GCA_038222685.1 Chthoniobacterales bacterium
CGCATCTCAAGATTCTGGTTGTCGAGGACGATCCGGGGATTTCGGATGTTTTGGAATTCGCCCTCCGCGAGGCGGGGCATAGTGTCCGCGTCGTCGCGTCGGGCTCGGAGGCCGTGGCGAGCGCGGCGGGACACGATTTCATTGTTCTCGACGTCGGCCTCCCCGATCTCGATGGCTTCGAAGTCTGTCGCGAAATCAGGCGTTCTTCCCAGGTCCCCATTCTCTTTCTGACAGCCCGCGGAGATGAGATTGATCGCGTTGTCGGACTCGAACTCGGTGCTGACGACTATCTCACGAAACCCTTCAGCACGCGCGAACTTCTTGCGCGCATCAAAGCAGTGACACGCCGCCAATCTCCTCAGATTGCCTCGGGGCTTTTCCTTGATCGCGAACAGTTCCGCGCAACCCATGATGGAAATCCCATCGACCTCTCGCGCACCGAATTTGAGCTTCTCGACGTCCTCGCCAAGCATCCCGGACGTGTCTTCACCCGCAGCCAGATTCTCGACCATGCCTGGCCCGATGGCGGCTGCGTCACAGATCGCACGGTGGACGCTCACATCAAAAGCCTCAGAAAAAAGCTTCCCGATGACGATTTGATTGAAACAGTTCGTGGTGTCGGCTATCGCCTCCGCGGTCAATGAAATCGCGAGGCCGCCTTGCGGGCGAAAAGATCTCGCGGCTGATATCAGCCGTCGCCCCGCCGCTCCACAGCCTCCATTGGAAGATTTTCGCCCTTTGTCTGGCGGCGATTTTTGCTCCCGGCCTCTACTTTGCATGGAAGGTAGGTCAGGGAATTGAGCGCAGCCACCTCCGCTCGACCGAGCAGGGAATGATCGACACGGGACTCATTGTGGCCGAGATGCGCCCGCAATACCCGAGCGCCACTCTTCCGATCACTCGTGAAATTCTTCGGAACATTTTTAAAGACTTCGATCCCAACCTTCGCATCGTCACTTACGACTCCGCCGGTCGCGTTCAGCAAGACTCAGACGGAGAGTGGCCTGTGGGCATGGACCATTCGCAAGATCGCGACGTCAGGCTGGCATTAAATGGGGAATACGGCTCCCGCTGGCAGCGCGATTCCTACCGGCGCGCGGTCGTTCTCTTTGTCTCAGTGCCTGTCATCCAGAAGGGTTCTGTGGAAGGAGTTGTGCGCGTGATCAAATCCACTGGAGATGTCCGCCGCTCCGTCATTCGCTCGCTGATTGATCTCGCTGCTCCCGCCGCTCTTGCCCTCCTCCTGGCTACCGCCGCCTCCTACGCACTTTCGACCTACCTCACCCGAATCATTGCCGATCTCGCACAGAAAGCGGAAGCCGTAGCGCGCGGGGAGGCAGGGGTTCGCTTGGAAACATGGTCGAAAAGTGAGCTCGGCGATCTCGCAAGAACCGTGGAAAAAATGCGCCTCAAGCTCGAGGGCAAGGCCTATGTCGAGAACATGGTCGCCACCCTTTCGCATGAAATCAAAACCCCGCTTGCCGCCATTCGCGGAGCTGCGGAGATCACCGAAAACTCGCGTGACCCTGATGTCCGCTCCAAGTTCCTCGCCAACATCCGGAGCGAAGTTGACCGCCTCGCTGCCATCGTCAACAACCTTCTCGCGCTCTCGCGTTACGAAACCCAGCCGATGGAATCGGATGCCACGGCAGACGTTTCCGCCGTCGCGCGTCGAGTCGCAACCAGCGCCGCCAACCGGGCGGAGACGCTTGGAGTGACATTCACATCGACGATCCCCGTCGAGCCCATCCCGGCAAACATTCCCGCCGATTCGCTGGAGCGTTTAATCGAGATTCTCGTCGACAACGCGCTCCAGTTTACGCCATCCGGAAAGTCGGTTCGCCTGAGTGTCGAGGGTCACGAGATTCGCCTCATCGACGAAGGCCCCGGCATTCCGCCGGCTCTTCTTTCCCGCGTCTTCGAGCGGTTTTTCACAACCGTTAATCCAATGAATGGACGCCGCGGCACGGGCTTGGGACTTGCAATTGCAAAATCCATCGCTGATCGCCACGGAGCGACGATCACGCTCGAAAATGCACTCCCACGCGGCACGGTAGCGACCGTCCGTTTCCGCACCTGAGAATTCACGGAAGTTTCACGAAGTCTTCATCAAGACTTCACGAAGCCGTTCCATTCTCAGCGCATGAAACTTCCACTCATCTCGTTGGTAATCGTCTTCATGGCATCGGCCGTGATGGCGCAGGAAAAGATCGATGCCGCGAGCGTCACACTTTCCTACGCGGAATTTCGGCAGATCCTTGAAGCGGCAAAGAAGCCGGCGCATCCGGTCAATCCGCTGGCATTCACCATTCACTCGGCATCCTACGAAGTCCGCCTCGGCGAATCTGTCGCAAATTGCACAGCGACGTTCGACATCCAATCCTACCGTGACGAACCGACGCTCATTCCCCTGCTCGACGGTTCCGTGATCATCGATCAGTCCGCCCCAGCCGAAGCGACGCTCGTTCGAGATCGCAACAGAATCGCCCTCCTTTCCACTCAAAAAAACCGAGTTCAACTCGTGATTCGATTCCTGATTCCTAAAAACAAATCCGGCGAGGGGCTCACATGGGAATACTCGATTCCAAGTGCCCTTGTGGCTCGGCTGAAAATCCTTGATCTCCCAACTGGCACGTCGCCAAAAGTCGACGGCGCCCTCAAAGAAACAAACGGGCAATCCTGGCTCCTTGGGCCAGGCAATATGCTGCGCATCTCAGCGATTCCCCTTTCATCTGAGACGAAAGAAAAAGCCCTCGCGATGCCGCCGCTCATTTCGAACTCCGAGAGCAAGACCCGCATCGTCAGCGATGGCACATTCCTGAACTCTTCGCGCTGGACGATTGCGCACACGGAACCCATGCGCTGGCAGCTCCGCCTCGGTGTGGGCTCGGAACTCGTCTCCTGCCGGGTCGCAGGTCGTCCATTGGCCCCTAAACGAGTTGACCCCGAAACCATCGAAATCGAACTCCCTGCTGCCGAAAAGGAATCCGTCGTCGAGCTTGTTTACACCGGAATGACAATGGGATTTGGGCCGGTTCGTGGGGAGTTTTCGCTCTCGCTCCCAACCTCCGATTTACTCACGGAGACAATCGATTGGACGGTCTCCATGCCTTCTGCTTTCGAGGCGGTCGCGATTGAGGGCAACTGCGAATTTCTTCCCTCGGACTCAAAAAGTGAAATCCGCTTACGCAAAGAGATTTCACGCAACGACGCGCCAAGCGTCCGTGTCTTTTACCAAAAACCAGAAACCAACACCAAAAAACCATGACTCCACTCCGCCTCTTCGCGATCCTATTCATTACCGCCTGCACCGCCATTGCGTGGTCCATTCTCGGTTCCGCACTCGACATCCGCACGCACCAACCGGGGCTTGCTGCCGCGGTCACCGGAGGCTGGGGACCGGCCATTCATCAGGCTCACCCGGTCGCGTGGTATCAATCGCCCGGGACCCGGGACGGGAGGGCATCCATCCGTCCGACGTCCAGTATCGTCAATGTCGCACTGACTTACGAACCCAAACGCAAAGGCCTCTTGTGGTATCGCGCCTACCTTGCCGATTTTCGCGGCGAGTATGTCTTCACGAATCCGACCCCGATTCCACAAACTATCTACGTTCGGTTCACGCTACCCTCGCCGGATGCCAGCTATAATGCTTTCGTATTTTTGCTGAACGGGAACCCAACGGGCGCAAATGTCAACGGGCGCGAACCGATCACCGAAGCCGTCGTCCTCGATCCCGGTGGAAAAGCCACTCTCGCGGTCGCGTACAAAACACGCGGCCTCGACCGCTGGGATTACTCGTTTGGTGATGAAAGCAGGATTCAAAACTTCGAACTCCGGATGAATACGAATTTCGATGAGATTGATTTTCCAGCCGGTTCTCCGACGGCCCGCACACGTGACGATCAAGGCTGGAAGCTCGAATGGGCCTACCCCGACGAAATTGGCGCGAGGCCCATTGCGATGAACATGCCTCAAGTTCTCAACCCCGGTCCAGTCGCATCGCGGATCACCTTCTTTGCACCAGTTTCCCTGGTATTTTTCTTCGCCGTGCTTGTTGTCCTGTGCCTCATGCAAGGCGTGAACCTTCATCCGATGAACTTCTTTTTTCTTGCCGCCGGGTGCTTCGCTTTCCAACTCCTGTTCGCCTACCTCGTCGATCTCATTGCGCTTCACGCAGCCTTCGCGATCTCTGCCGCCGTATCGCTCGCGCTTGTCTCGGGATATCTCCTCCTCGCAAGAGGTTTCGCGTTCGCCCGATTCGCAGCACTCGCGCAGTTCACCTACATGATCCTCTTCTCCTACAGTTTCTTTTTCGACGGTCTCACGGGAATCACGATCACCATCGGTGCAATCGCCACGCTTGCAGTGCTCATGGTCACGACCGCCAAAGTGAACTGGGAAGAGAAATTCCGCCGACGCCCTGTCACGGTCTCCACCTCGCCTGCCCGCTAAATGAGACGACGCGATTTTCTTGCGCTGACCCTCCGCTCCGCCGCCGGCCTCGCGCTTTGTGGCGGGGCGGTTGCGTGGTCCTCATCAGGAATTGTCCGCCTCCATCGCAGGACAATCCATCTTCCCAATCTCCCGCCTGCTTTCGACGGATTGAAAATCGCCCTTCTCTCGGACTTCCACCACGGAGAATGGATTTCTCGCGAGCACATCCGTTCGGCCATTCGTCTCGCGAATGCGCAGATGCCTGACATCACGGCACTCACCGGGGACTACATTCACGGCGGGACAAAGTGGGTGGAATCCTGCTTTCGCGAAATCTCCGCGCTCCGGGCTCCGTTGGGAGTTTTCGGTGTGCTCGGCAACCACGACCATTACCGAGGAGCCTCTCGAGCGTCTCGTCGCGCGCTCATTTCCTCAGGAGCAGTTGACGTTACAAATACCGGGGTCGATCTCACACGCGACGGCCAAACGCTGCGCCTCGGCGGCGTGGGCGATCTTTGGGAGGAAAAACAAAACCTCGCCGCGGCTCTCGGAAAGAAGGGTAAACCCGGCACCGCCATCATTCTCAGTCACAATCCCGACTATGCGGAGCGAATCTCCGACCCTCGCGTCGCGCTCGTTCTCAGCGGGCACACGCATGGAGGCCAAATCTGTTTCCCATTCATCGGCGCTCCAATTGTTCCGTCGCGATTCCAGCAAAAGTATCGAGCGGGACTGTGCCGTGCTCCGAACGTGCCGGTCTTCGTCACAACGGGCGTCGGATCATCATTTCCGCCCATCCGTTTGAACTGCCCGCCAGAGGTCGCCCTTCTCACGCTCTCCTGCGGAGCTGCGTGAACGAGTTAGCAACATCATGGCAGATCAGCCTGACCGAAGGGAAATAGGTTAGGCACCGACCTCGCTGTTTAAAAAACGTGCTTTTCATCCGTTCGGATTTTCACTCTATTCTCCAACATTCCTCATATTATTGAGGATGCCACGGGATCGGGTTTCCGGAGACGGTAACTTGTGACCATCCAACGAAACGAAAAACTAACATCATGAAAATCGCCACTAAACTTTTCTCTCTCGCAAGCATGTCTGTGCTCCTCGCGTCCGCCCCTCTCTCTGCTGGTGACGGCAAAACGTTCAAGGAAAAAGTCATCATCGAAGAGCCCACACAGTGGTATAACGCGGAACTCAGCACAGGTTGGGATAGTCTTTATATGTTCCGTGGAACGAACACTCTTGCGAAAGGTGCCTTCGGAGACACCGACGACTACGGCTCGGGCATTTACTGGACCGACCTCAGCTTCACATGGAACATCACTGACAATGATTTCCTTACCGTTGGCTCCTGGGTGGCGTTCGGAACACAAAACACTGCTTACAAAGAACTCGACATTTACGCCAACTATACCCACACGATCGGCGATCTCTCGCTCAGTGCCGGGTATATCTTTTATTACGTGTTCGGAGGCACGGATTTCCCTTACTCGCACGAGCTCAGCGTTGAGGCAGCCTATACCTTTGACCTTGGCTTCATGACCGTGGAGCCTTCCATCGCCTACTACTTCAACATCGGTCCTGATATTGTTGAGGGCGGCGGTTTTGCGCGAGCGGCTTCGAGCTACCTCCAACTCCGCGTGGACGGCAACGTGCCGATCTACAAAGACACGCTTGCTCTCGCGCCTTGGATTTCCTACGGAACGAACTTCCAATACAACGCCCGTCTCACGACCGAAGGCACGTTCGACTACTTCAACGGCGCCAACAACCTCGAACTCGGTTTGGGATTGCCAATCAAGCTCAACGACGTGATCAGCCTCTACGGCTATGTGGCTTACAGTTACGCATTCTATAACCTGAATGGCTCGACCAACCCGAGCACTGTCTGGGGCGGCGGAAAAGTCACTTTCTCGTTCTAGAACGAATTTAGGCCAGTCGCACCGCTCTGCCAAGGCGTCCGCAGGGCGGCACGAAGCACGGGTTTTCGCGCGAAGGCCGCTGGGCACGCCAAGGTGGGGACGCGAGTTGATCCGATGTGGCGCTGCTGAACCGGACTTTGCGCCCACCCGCAGCTTCCCGGCGGGAAGGTGATAAGGCCGGCGAGGTTCGCTCTGAATTTTTCGGTTCTTGTGACTCGACACGCCTGCGGACAAGCGGGTAACCAAGTGGCGTGTCATTTATGGATATTCAGAGTGTGTTGATGCAGCCCGAGGTTTTCCTCGTGTGGACATCGTTGGCAAAGACGCTGGGGCTTCTGGGAGTGATTCTGGGCTTGGTCTCCTACACGGTTTATGCGGAGCGCAAGGTTTGCGCGTTGATTCAGGATCGCGTCGGTCCGAATCGAACGGGGATTCCGCTCACAAAAATTCGCATATTCGGGCTTGGGCAGCCAATTGCTGACGCAATGAAGTTGTTGCTGAAGGAAAACTTTATTCCCGCGAGCGTGAACAAGTTCTATTACTACATCGCACCGAAGCTCGCGATGATTCCGCCGATTCTGGTGCTTGCGGTGTTGCCGTTCGGGAGTTCGTTGTTCGGTGTGCCGATGGTGATAGCGGACGTGAACATCGGGGTTCTGTATGTTTTTGCTGTTTCGTCACTCGGCGTTTACGGCATTGTTCTGGCGGGTTGGGCGTCGAACTCGAAGTATCCGTTCCTCGGCGGGATTCGTTCGAGTTCGCAAATGATTTCCTACGAACTCGCGCTCGGGCTCTCGGTGATTCCAGTGTTTATGATTTGCGGGACGTTGAACCTGCCGGAGATCGTGAATTGGCAGGTGCAAAACGGGTGGCTGGTTGCGCCTTGGTGGCCGAAGGGCCTTGACTGGGCGATGATCACGTCGGGCAACTTTGGGGCGATGTGGGCAACGTGCGTGAATGGCTTTTCACTGCAACGCGTGTTGCTGTGGATTCCGATGTGCATCTCGTTTGTCGTGTTTCTCATCGCGATGTTTGCGGAGACAAACCGTCTCCCGTTCGATCTTCCCGAAGCCGAGCAGGAACTCGTGGGTGGATACCACACGGAATACTCGGGCATGGGATTTGCGCTGTTTTTCCTCGGCGAGTATGCGGCGATGATCGCGGGGTCCGGCGTCATCGTGACTCTCTTCCTAGGCGGCTGGAGTCTGCCGCTGGTTCCAGACGGCTCGATGGGCGGGTTGGCCGGCGCGTTCTGGGGTCTCGTCAACATCGGCGTGTTCTTCGCAAAAGTCAGCGTGCTCTTGTTTGTTTTTATCTGGGTGCGCTGGACGCTTCCGCGTTTCCGTTATGATCAGTTGATGAAACTCGGCTGGTATTTCTTCTTTGAACTCGCGCTTGTGAACATCTTCATCGCCGCGTTCATCGTAGCTTACGTGAAGTAACTCCGATCATGAAAATTCTCCGCCCCGCTGACCGCGGCTACGCGCGCGCCCTCGCGCAGCTTAACCGCCGTTCCGTGCCCGACCCGAAAACACGCGACCTCGTTGCGGAAATTCTTGCGTCCATTGAAAAAGAAGGAGACTCAGCACTCCTGCGGTATACGAAGAAATTCGGCGGGCCGGATTTGGATGTTTCACAAATTCCGGTAGCGCCGTCGGAAACCGCAAAGGCGCTAGCCGAGCTGCCCCGCGCGATTCGCTCGGCGATTTCCGCAGCACGAATGAACGTCCGCACATTTGCACGGCGCAGTCTGCGCAAAAGCTGGTTTATGAAAAACCGGCAAGGAGCTGTCGTGGGAGAGCGCTTTGATGCGTTCCAACGTGTCGGCATCTACGTGCCTGGCGGCACGGCTCCGTTGGTCTCAACGGCAGTGATGACATGCACGCTGGCTGCTGCGGCGGGCGTGCCCGAGATCGTTGCGGTGACGCCTTCCGGACCCGACGGCACCGTGCATCCCGCGCTCCTCGCCGCGCTCGCAGAATGCGGCGCGACGGAGATCTATCGCGTTGGCGGTGCCCAAGCCATTGCTGCTCTCGCGTGCGGAACGAAGACCATCCGTCCTGTTCAGAAGATTTTCGGTCCCGGCAACGCGTATGTCGTCGAGGCCAAGCGTCAGGTTTTTGGACGGGTCGCCATCGACCTTCTTCCCGGACCGAGCGAGGTGCTCGTGATCGCCGATAAAACGGCCAATGCCAAGTGGATCGCCGCCGACCTGCTGGCGCAATCCGAGCACGGCCATGGCAGCGAGGGAATTCTGGTCACGGACTCAGAAAAAATCCTCGCCGGCGTCGAGAGCGAAATTGCCCGCCAAGTGCGCCTCTCCCGTCGCCCAAAGGAACTCGCCGCCGCGCTCAAAAACGCCACTCTCGTTCTCGTGAACAGCATCGATGACGCAGTTCGCATCGCCAATCAATACGCCGCCGAGCATGTCTCCATCGCAACGGATCGCCCGGGCGAAGTCGCTCTCCGCCTGCACACTTCGGGAGCGGTTTTTCTGGGAGGCTTCTCGCCCGTCGTTGGCGGCGATTTTCTCGCGGGTCCGAGCCACGAACTCCCGACCGGTGGAGCAGGAAAATCCTTCTCAGGCCTCACGGTGGATCAGTTTCAACGGCGCACAAGCGTCGTGATGTATGATGAGTCCTCGCTGCGCAAGTCGCTTCCGATTTTGGAAACCTTCAGTGCCATTGAAGGCCTCGACGCACACGGTCGCTCGGCATCCGTGCGGCTGGAAAAATGATTTGGCGAATCCGCGGGCGGGACATTGACCTCGCACGGCGCGGAATGGTGATGGGCGTCATCAACGTCACGCCTGACTCGTTCTCCGACGGTGGGTCATTTTTTTCAACGGAAGAAGCCGTCGCGCACAGCCGGACGCTGATCGCGCAGGGAGCGGATATTCTCGACATCGGCGGCGAATCGACCCGCCCCGGCGCAGAGTCCGTTCCGTGCGGAGAGGAAACACGGCGCGTTGTTCCCGTCATTAAGGCTTTGCGCGCAGAGAGCGATGTCCTCATCTCCATAGATACATCAAAAGCCGCCGTCGCCGAGGTCGCGCTCCAAGCGGGAGCGGACATCGTCAACGATGTGACCGGACTACGCGGAGATCCCGCAATGTCTCAGGTAGCCCGTGATGCCGGCGCAGGCGTGATTATCATGCACATGCAAGGCACTCCCCGCACCATGCAGGCCGCACCGACTTATGGCGACGTCTCTGCTGAGGTCAGGGATTTTTTTCGACAGGCTGCCGAACGCGCCCTAGCTTCGGGTCTGGACCCCATGAGCATCGCTTTTGATCCCGGCATCGGCTTTGGAAAAACTTTCGACCACAATCGCGAGTTGCTGCGAAACCTGCCTCTGTTTGTCGCCCTCGGGAGGCCCGTCGTGGTTGGCGTTTCGCGCAAATCTTTTCTAGGCACGCTTGCGGGCTCGACAGCGATCACCGAGCGGTTTTGGCCGGGCGTGGCACTGACGAGTTTTTGTCGCGAGCGCGGAGCACGTGTCGTGCGCGTTCACGACGTGCAACCTCATCGGGAGGCGCTTCGGATGACCGAGGCGATTTTTGGCGATGCTTGAGCGCATCGGGGCTTTCGTGCGAGACGGTTGGACGTCGGCCATCGAGGTCGCGATTCTTGCCGTCGGCCTTTATTACATTTACATGTATCTGCGCGGCACCCACGGTGCCCGGATCCTGATTGGCCTGGCCCTCGTTTTTCTCACGCTCACGCTCGTCTCACAAATTCTCAACCTCGTCGTCATCGGCTGGTTGCTGCGGAGCATCTCCGTATTCTTGGCCATCGCGCTCGTGGTGATTTTTCAGCCGGAGCTTCGACGCGCCCTCACCGAGCTCGGCAGTCACCATTTTTTCACTTCGCAGTTTGAAGAACGCGAAACCATTGAGGAGATCACAGACACGGTCTTCGAACTGGCAAGCAAAGGCTTCGGCGCTCTCATTGCCATCGAACGCGAGATTGAACTTAAGCCTTTCGTCGATAGTGGCGTCCGCATAGACGCCGATCTCTCGAAAGAACTCGTGCTCACGATTTTTCACCCGAAAACCGTCCTCCACGACGGTGGAATGATCGTCCGAAACGACCGTATCGTTGCGGCCGCGTGCATTTTTCCCCTCACGCAGCGGGAGGATTTGGATCGCAATCTCGGGCTTCGCCATCGCGCCAGCCTGGGACTTAGCGAGGAATCCGATGCGGTTGCCATTGTGGTTTCCGAGGAAACCGGGCAAGTTTCGATTTGTCACAGCGGACTGATTGAGCGCAATTTGAGTGTTGAAAAATTCCGGCGGCGCCTGAGCCAGCTTCTGCTGCACGACAAATATGAAAGAGATTCTTCTTCACAATTGGAAAGCGAAGCTCGCGTGCCTGATTCTGGCGACCGTGCTGTGGTATCTCATCAAACAGAACGTGGGTCGGACATTCGACCGGTTTGAGTTTGCCCGGGACCGCGAGCCAGAACCGTCCCGTTTCTTTTCGGTTCCTACTCCCAACAAATGAGCAATCACCCGCAGCGTAAACTTTTCGGCACTGACGGAATCCGCGGCGTCGCCAATATCGAACCCGTCACCGCCGAGACCGCGCTCAAGTTGGGGCGCGCGGCCGCGCACGTCTTCAGCACGAATGGCGGAGTTTCGCATTCGCCCGGGGGGCGCCGAAAAATCGTCCTCGGCAAAGACACGCGCCTCTCTGGCTACATGCTGGAGAACGCCATGGTCGCCGGCATTACCTCGCTCGGAGTCGATGTGCTCATCATCGGCCCGCTTCCGACGCCCGGAGTAGCCTACATCACGCGCTCGCTCCGCGCCGATGCAGGCATCGTCCTCTCTGCCTCTCACAATCCCTACGAAGACAATGGCATCAAGTTTTTCCGGCACGATGGATTTAAACTCGATGACGAAATCGAAGCCCGCATCGAAGGACTGGTTTTTAGCGGCGAAATCGAAAACATCCGCCCGACCGCCACGAAGATCGGCAAGGCGATGCGCATCGATGACGCTCTCGGACGTTACGTGGAATTCGCTAAGCAAAGCTTTCCTCGCGGACGTTCGCTCGAGTCACTCCGTATCGCGGTGGATTGCGCCAACGGAGCCGCTTACAAATCG
>JBBRHN010000038.1:0-11430 GCA_038222685.1 Chthoniobacterales bacterium
CAAAATGAAAATTGCGTCTTGCGGAGAATGTCAGAACGGATAATCTCCCCTCCCCATGCCAGGGTAGCTCAGCGGTAGAGCAGGGGACTCATAAGCCCTTGGTCGGGAGTTCGATTCTCCCCTCTGGCACCAAAAAAAACCTTCTATATGGCCAATACAAAATCCGCAGCAAAAAGTGCTCGTCAGAGTGTGATCCGCAGGACGCGCAACGCTGGTGTTATCACCGCGATCAAGTCCGAGCAAAAGAAACTTCGCAAGGCACTCGCCGACGGCAAACCCGAAGTGACCAAAGCAAGCTTCGTCAACCTGACGTCGTCTCTCGATAAAGCCGCCAAGCGCGGCATCATTCATCCCAACGCCGCCAGCCGGCGCAAAAGCCGGATGAATAAAGCTCTCGCCAAGGCGAAGGCCTGATTCGAAAGGCATCGGCGGACGAAACGCGTTCACCGCATTTCGTTCCACGAGGCGGTTGAGTATTTCTCCCGCGCGAGGCGCTCTGCCTCGCGCCCGATTTCTGCGGCTTTCTCGAAACGCCTGACCTCCAGTGCCAAGGCAGCTGCGATTTGAACGGGTTCGGGGAGTGACGTGCCTTGGATCGAGCCTTGATAGATCACTCCTGCCTTTCCGCGCCGGAGTGCACCTCCGCAGAGCTTCTCCGCACCAGCCAGCAAATCGCTCCGCGCCGGACTCGAAAAGCACTCCGCGCCGGGACGGCAATCCTCCGGCCCGGCCAGCCGCACATCTTTCCGCACGCGCCAGAACGCCATGCGAATTGCGCCGTGGATTTCTTCGTAAATCTCCGGCGTTTGTTTTTTTTGAAATCCGAAAGCCGCCGGGATTGCGAGCCCGATGGTGAGGTCTTCGCCATGAAAGACAACCCCGCCGCCAGTCCAGCGCCGCACGAGGGGAAGAGTTCCCGTTCTCTCACGTGCATCGCTCCACTGTTGCGCATACCCAAACGTCGCGGCTGGTGCCTGCCAGCGATACGTGCGCAATACCACAGCCGTGGCGCGCAGAAGGAGAACTTCGTCCACGGCCATCTGTTCGGCAGGCGTGCGCTCGACGGAGTCTTCCCACAATTCCAATTCGGCAAACATCTCGACGACAGGTAACAGTTCAGCCCGCCGAATTCCATTCCTTCTGCTTGTCGGTTCGCCCATACGGTGGTTGACTCATCACTCGCATGGCAAAGCAGGCACTCGGAAAAGGACTCAGCGCGTTAATTAACACGCGGGTCGTCAATCCCGCTCCCTCGGAGGAATCTGGCGAGCGCGTGCAAAAATTGAGCCTCGATGTCATTGGCCCAAGCCCCTTCCAGCCGCGCACAGAGTTCCGCAACGAGCAGCTCCACGAGCTGGTGGAAAGCATCCGCGAGCAGGGCATCATCCAGCCGCTCATCGTCCGCAAGGTTAACGGAAAATACGAACTCATCGCCGGCGAGCGCCGCTGGCGTGCCGCCCGGGAACTTGGCCTTACCGACGCGCCGGCCATCGTGCGCGAAGCCAGCGACCGCGAGGTTCTCGAACTCGCTCTCATCGAAAATCTCCAGCGTGAAGATCTCAACCCCATCGAAGAGGCGGCGGCCTACGAAAAGCTCTCGAAAGATTTCGGCCTCACGCAGGACGATATTTCAAAACGCGTGGGCAAAAGCCGCGCAGGCATCGCCAATGCCATGCGCCTTCTCGACCTAGCGCCGGAAGTCCAAGCCCTCCTCAAGCACGCGCGCATTTCCGTCGGACACGCCAAAGTTCTCCTCTCGCTCAAATCCCATGACGAGCAAAAATGGCTCGCCGACCAGATTGTCCGCACCGGGGCATCCGTCCGCGTCGCCGAAAAACTCATGGCCCAGCATCTGGCCAAAAGCGGACGCACGGCCGGAAAGCGCAAAAACGGGGCGTCGGAAACCCTCGAAACCACGCCCGCAATCCAGCGCGTGCAGAATTTATTAACGCACCGACTCGCCACGAGAGTCGTAGTGAGTCATAGTGAAAAAAAAGGTACGATCCACATCGAATACTACGGACATGATGACCTCAACCGCATCCTTTCCTCACTCGGCGTCGCGGAGGACTAGCCCATGAAAATTCCCCGCGCGCTTACGCCGGTCATCCAAGCGATTGATTCGGATTATTTCCCCGAGGGAGGAGACGCTGTGCGTTCCGGCCCGGAGACGTTCCAATTTTCACGTAGCGTTCCATTCATTATTCTGCACCTTGGTTGCCTGGGCGTTTTTTTCACAGGTTGGAGCTGGGCTGCAGTGATCGCGGCGGCGGTTCTTTACGTAGTGCGCATGTTTGCGATCACAGGGTTTTACCACCGGTATTTTTGCCACCGCGCCTACCACACATCGCGTGCCGGGCAGTTTTTGTTTGCCCTCATTGGTCTCACCGCCGTGCAGCGGGGGCCGCTCTGGTGGGCCGCCGTTCACCGGCATCACCACGCGCACTCCGACGAGGACGTCGATGCCCATTCGCCGGTCGCGAAGGGCTTCCTATGGTCACACATTGGTTGGCTCACGAGCAGCAAGAATTTTCCGACCGACTATAAAATGGTGCGCGACCTTGCGAAGTTTCCCGAGTTGGTGTTTCTCAATCGCTTCGACCTCATCGGGCCGTTGCTCCTGCTCGTCGTAGTTTATGCCCTCGGTGCCGGACTCGAGGCCTTCGCTCCCGGTCTCGGAACCAACGGATGGCAGATGGTCGTGTGGGGATTCTTCATCAGCACGACGCTGCTTTTTCACGGCACTTGCTCGGTAAATTCGTTCGCCCACACACTCGGCAGCAAACGCTACGAAACGGGCGACGAGAGCCGCAACAGCCTCATTCTTGCACTCATCACGCTCGGCGAAGGCTGGCACAATAATCATCATCATTATCAGTCCTCGGCCCGGCAAGGGTTTACTTGGTGGGAAATCGATGTGTCGTATTACGTCATCCGCACGTTGGGAATGCTCGGTATCGTTTGGGACATCAAGACCGTTCCAGCGAAGGTTTTTGAGCAATCGCGCGTGGCGCGGTGAAAGAACGCGTCGCCATTATCGGCACCGGCGTCGCGGGCCTCGGCTGTGCATGGAAATTGCGCGATGTCGCGGATGTCACGTTGATCGAAAAACAAGCGCGTCCTGGAGGGCATTCAAATACCGTCACCATCGACGAAGACGGCGAGCCGATCCGCATCGATACGGGCTTCATTGTCTTCAATCACGCAACCTATCCTCACCTCGTCCGCCTCTTTGACGAGCTCGGCGTCCGCACAAAACCGTCGGAGATGTCGTTCAGCGTCTGCCATGAGCCTTCGGAGATTGAGTTCAACGGGATGGGGCTATCGAAGGTGTTCGCCCAGCGCCGCAATTTGCTCCGCCCGAGATTTTACAAACTCCTCCTCCAGATTTTTCGATTCTTCCGGGTCGCACGTGCCGCGTTGAACGATCCAGCGACAGAAGCGTTGACGCTTCGGGACTTCGTCAAGAGGCATCAATTGGGGCAGGACTTTCTCGATTTGTATCTCGTCCCGATGAGTTCGGCCGTCTGGTCCACCGAACCGAATCGCGTGCTCGACTTTCCCGCGCTGAGCCTGCTGCGGTTTTTTCAGAATCACGGGTTCCTCGGTGTGACGACACATCATCCGTGGTTCACCGTCGACGGCGGAGCAAAAACCTACGTTGACAAAATCCTAGCCGCCGTGCGCCCCGTGCGCTTGCCGGCAAAAGTCGTGTCGGTGACGGAATCTGCTGACTCAGCTTCGGTGGTCATCGAAAACGGAGAATCGATGACGTTTGACCGCGTGATCATCGCCGCTCATGCAGACGAAGCACTCGCGATGTTGAGCGCGCCAACGAGCGAGCAATCCCTCCTTCTCGGTGCCTTCGGTTACCAGAGCAACATGGCCCGGCTGCACACCGATGAACGCGTAATGCCCAGCCAGCGACGCGCTTGGGCCGCGTGGAACTACCGCGTTGCAGACACCGGGAACGGGCCAGTGGCCACGACACATTATTGGATGAACGCGCTCCAAAACGTTTCAAAAAAACGAAACTACTTTGTATCGATCAACGGCGACGTCCCGGCAGATCAGGTTCTCTACGAGGCCGTTTACGAGCATCCGGTGTTTACGCTCGAAGCCATGCGCGCACAAGCCGAACTTCCCACGCTCAACACCCGCTCCCCGAACCAGCGCACTTTTTTCTGCGGCAGTTACTTTCGCCACGGGTTTCACGAGGACGCCTACGCCTCCGCCGTCGATCTCTCCTCCGTGATGCGTCCACTGCTTGCCAGATGAACTCCTGCCTCTACGAGTGCGCCGTCATGCATCGGCGACTGCTGCCGAAAGAGCATCAGTTTGTTTATCGGATTTTTATGTTCCTGCTCGACCTCGACGAACTCGAGTCCATCGAACACAACGTTCCGATTTTTTCCCACGGTTCTCCCAACCTCTATTCACTCCGCAACGAGGATTACTTCCAGCTTTGCGCACGCGGACTCCGCGCCAATATCGAACTTTTTTTGGAGTGCGAAAAATTTGTCGGTAAACCCGGGCGCATCCGTCTGCTCACTCTCCCTCGTCTCCTCGGCTACACATTCAATCCCATCTCGATCTTCTTTTGTGATGATGCCGACGGACGCCCGCTAGTGGCTGTTGTGCAGGTCGGCAACACATTTGGTGAGCTCAAACCCTTCCTGGTTCCGCTCGCACCCGATGGAAGATTTCACGTCCGGACGCCCAAAAACTTCTACGTCTCGCCCTTCTCCGATCTCGACCTCGCCTTCGACTTCCGCTTCGAAGACCCCGGCGACCGCCTGCGCGTGATGATCGACGATTACAAAGGCGAAACCAAAACCCTCGTCAGTTCACTCACTGGAAGTCGCGTGGAGCTGAACACGACCCAGCTCGCAACCCTCACCGTCAAATACCCCCTCGTCACCCTCAAGGTCATCGCATTGATACACTGGGAAGCCCTCCGCCTCTGGGGCAAAGGCCTCGCCCACCGCCGCAAGGAAGACGCACCGGAACTCCAGCAGGGAGTCTTCCGCGAGCGGCCGAATCTTCCGTGAACCAAAAATGACGGAGGATGACTGCCCCCTACAGACGCCAGAGTCCAAATTTGAACCAAGCTGCGGCAGCACCCTGCGCGCAGTGCAACGCCGCGCAACAATTTTCACGCAGTTCAACCGGAAACTGCTAGACAAAAGTCGTTCGTTTTGTGGGAGGTATCTACAGACGAGATGGTTAGCCCTTTACTGGAAATATTATTATGAACTGGTTCATTGATGTCGTTAAAAAATACGCTGTATTCACCGGGCGCGCGCGCCGCAAAGAGTATTGGATGTATATGCTCTTTTGGATCATCGGTTACGTCATCCTTGCGGTTTTGGAGAGTCTCGTTGGTCTGACGGGAGTTCTCACCTCCATCTACGCGCTCGGCTTGTTTTTGCCAAGTCTCGGAGTCGCCATACGCCGTTTGCACGATACGGGCAAAACCGGCTGGTGGATACTGATCGCTCTCGTGCCGCTCATCGGTGCCATTGTTCTGTTGATTTTTATGATTCAGGACGGAACTCCGGGCGATAACGCACACGGCCCCAATCCGAAGGCCTGACTTCAATTGGATTTTGCGCAGCCGTCGCGATAAAATCGTGACGGTGCTCTCTCCACGAACAACACCCCAGCCTCTGCGACTTTGCTGGGGCTGAGGTCCGTCGTTACAGTTGCAGAGTGCTGTGGCTGCGGACGGATTGAAACGTTGACCGACGTTTCGCTCGATGCGGCCTAGGCCAAAGCTTCAAGGCGGCGGACGATTTCGGCTTTGCCGAGAACGCCGACGGACTGCTCCTTCTTCTCGCCGCCTTTGAAGAAGACGAGGGTCGGAATGCTGCGGATGCCGAACTGCGAGGCAGCGGCTGGGCAGTCATCGACATTGACCTTTGCGATGGTGAACTTGCCAGCGTTCTCGGTTGCAATCTCTTCGACGACCGGAGTGAGCATGCGGCAAGGCGCGCACCATGTGGCCCAGAAATCGAGGAGAACGGGCGTGGTCGCTTGTTGTATGAAGGATTCGAAAGTCGAATCGGTGAGTTCGGTAACGTGTGGGCTGGACATAGTGGGACGGTCTTGGTTTTTGTGAAATGATCAATGCCCGCGCGGGAGCTTCGCGGAAACGCCTAAGCGAGGAATATCCAGAGTTGGACGCCAAATGCCGCGAGGGCAAGCACCAACGCAGCGATACCGAGAATTGGGTTAATATCCGCGTTGGCCGAAGCACTGGACTCCGTCGTTACGACCGTGAGCGGTGCCGTGGTCGAAACGGATTTCGGCGTCGAGGGCGGCGAGGTGCGCTGCATCTGAACAGTCGCTTGCGGCAGCACTGCCTTCGTGGCGGGAGTGCTCGGTGCCGAGGGCAACTGGACTTTTGCGGTCTCCTTCTTGGTTACGGCCTGAATGGGGATCGGCGCAACTGGCGGGGTAACGGAAGCCGGTTTTGGCGCAACTGGCGGAGTCGAGGGTGCTGCAGATAAGGCCGCAGGTGGTCTCGGAATTGATGGACCGACGGAGCCCGCGACTGGCGCGCTGACTTGGGAAGGCGAAGGAGGACGAGGCGGAGGCACCGGAGGGCCGGTCACTGCTGAGCCCGGAGGCTTAGGAATGCCGGGAACCGATGGTGGGCGAGGGATGGACGGAGCAGCTGGAGCAAACGCCGATGGCGGCGTGGTAGCTGGCGCCGACGGTGGCGGCGGGACTGCGGCGCGAATGGGGGCCGGGATGGAAACAGTGGCGGGCGTTGGAGGCCGGGCGATCACAGGCGGTGCCGGCACTGGCTTCGGCGGGAGATTGATCATCGCTGTCTCGCGCGGGTTGGAGGCCACTGGAGTGCCATCTCTGCGGGCGGGTAGAACGATGCGGACTGTTTCCTTTTTTGGTTCGGCCATAATATGTTAGGGTGGGTAAATTAGCTCTTCAGCAGGAAAAGATATTCCCAGATTTTCGCGTAGGTGTCAATAACTCGAAAAATTAAACAGCGATATCTTCATTCCAAAGCTCCGGATGGCTGGCGATGAAGTTGCGCATCATTTCGACGCACTCCTGATCATTGACAACCGTGAGATCGACGCCGGAGGAGCGCAACCATTCCTCGGCGCCGAGAAACGTGGTGTTTTCCGCAATCACGATTTTCGGAATTTTGTAGAGAAGCGACGTTCCACTGCACATCGGGCATGGAGAGAGCGTGGTGTAGAGCGTGCATTCGCGGTAAACGGCGGCGGGGTGGCGTCCGGCGTTTTGAAACGCACTCATCTCGCCATGGAGCAAGGGGTCACCTTTTTGCACACGCATGTTGTGTCCACGTCCGATGATTTTGCCTTGATGGACGATCACGGCACCGATGGGAATACCGCCCTCGGCGAGTCCCTGCCTGGCTTCATCAATCGCCGCTTGGAGAAATGGGTCGCGCATACGCGCGAGTTCTTAGCAGTTCGTGTGCCGCACGACAAGCTTGCCGCCGGACAACGGGCATTGAATAAATAGAGGCATGAAGACATACATCGGCGAGGACTTTCTTCTCCACTCTCAAACGGCTCGTGCACTCTATCATGACGTGGCAAAGGGGCTGCCGATTTTTGACTACCACACGCATCTCCCGCCGGCTCAGATTGCCGACGACCACAAGTTCGCGGATCTTTTTGAAGTCTGGCTTGCCGGGGATCATTACAAGTGGCGGGCGATGCGGAGCAACGGGGTCGCGGAGCGGTTCTGCACCGGGGACGCCACGCCGAAGGAAAAGTTTCTCGCCTGGGCTCGAACGGTGCCGGCGACACTGCGGAATCCGCTTCATCATTGGACTCATCTGGAGTTGTCCCGCTACTTTGGAATCACAGAGTTGCTCGACGAGACGACGGCGGAAGGTGTGTGGGAGCAGGCGAACGCACTTCTCGCGACGAAGGAGTTTTCGGTTCAGGGTCTGTTGAAAAAAAGCCGGGTGGCAGTGGTCTGCACGACGGATGATCCGACAGACGACTTGGCGGCGCATCGGAAAATCGCAGCGGACGGCAAGCTGGCGACTCGGGTGTATGCCACGTTCCGTCCAGACAAGGCGTTGCAGGTGGATCAACCCAACGCGTTCCGCGCTTGGGTGGAAAAACTCGCTGCGGTTTCCGGAGAGACGTGCGGAACGTTCGCGCAGTTTCTTTCTGGCATTGAAAACAGGCACAGTTTTTTCCATGAGCAGGGCTGCCGTTTATCCGACCACGGCTTGAGCTATTGTTTTTCCAATCCATGCACCGAGGCAGAAGCGGCAGAAATTTTCAACCAGGCGATGCAGGGCCACGGTGCAACGGCCGGGGAGCATGAGGCGTTTGCGGCTCACATGATGTTGGTCTTTGGCCGCCTTGATGCCCGGCGCGGCTGGGTCAAGCAGTTGCACCTCGGGGCCATGCGCAACAATAACACGCGCCTCTTCCGCGCGCTCGGGCCGGATACTGGGTTCGACTCGATCGGTGACTGGTCACAAGCCAGCGCGCTGGCGAAGTATCTCGACGCGTTGGATCTGACCAACGAACTCCCGCGGACGATTCTCTACAATCTCAACCCCGCCGACAACTACGTGTTGGGAACAATGATCGGCAATTTCCAAGACGGCTCAGTCGCGGGAAAAATCCAGTTCGGAAGCGGCTGGTGGTTCCTTGACCAGAAGGAGGGGATGGAGTGGCAAATCAACGCCCTTTCGAACATGGGATTGCTCTCGCGATTCGTCGGGATGCTCACCGACTCGCGCAGTTTTCTCTCCTATCCTCGGCACGAATACTTCCGCCGCATCCTCTGCAATGTGATCGGGACGGAAGCGGATCGCGGCGAGTTGCCAGGCGATCTCGGCATCCTCGGCGACTTGGTCGCGAAGGTGTGTTACGTCAACGCGCACGGCTATTTCGGACTCCCGGTCGCTGAGGAATTCAGCGTCCCGCCTCAGTAGACCGAGCGTCTCACTTTTTGCTCTCACCACCACCTGTTGTGGTTTTGTGACGAAATTGACACAATTTATCGATTGAATTGTGGGGCGAGGGCTGCGATACAGTCCGAAGTTGAGTTCCTCGAACGACCAGAATTTGACGGCGTGGCTCGAAGGTTTCAGGCAATTGCCTGGGATTTCTGATCGGGTTGTTCGACTCGTCTCGTCGCATCTCGCGACACACCGCTCACCAGCGCCCTTTGCGCCAGAGCCGATTTTTTCTAATCACCCGCAGCCATTCCGCATCCCTCACCAACAGCCCTAAAAAATACCATGCACCGAGACCCCTTGATGGAAACGTCCGACGAACAGAGCCCACTCTTCCCGCAACTTTCAAAGCGGGATCGAAGCAAGCCCGTCGGACTGGTTAAGAACTTCGTCCTCGATACCAACGTGTTGCTGCACGATCCGCATTGCCTCAACCTTTTCGAGAACAACCACCTCTTCATCCCGGTTGAGGTGCTCGGCGAGTTGGACCGCTTTAAAAACGAGCAAACCGAGCGCGGTGCCAATGCCCGCACCGTGCATCGTTCGCTTACGCAAATTTTTGACCACCAGACGAAGAAGGTCACCAAGGGCGTGAAGACGAACGGCGGCGGGAGCATCCGAATCTACATCAACGATGCTCTGCGTCGTGAACGTCTCTCGCCTGCAACGAGGCGCTTCGCGAGAATTTTTCCGGACAAAGAGCCTGTCGATCACCGGATCATGGCCGCCTGTATCGCGCTTCAGGAATCCGAGGAAAACCCGACCATCCTCGTCACAAAAGATCTCAACATGCAGCTCAAGGCGATGTCCGTCGGGATCACTTGCCAGGACTACCTGAACGACAAAGTAGCCGCCTCCGAGGTCGAAGATCTCGAAGTGCGCACGATTCAGGTGGAGCCTTACGAACTCCAGCGCTTCGGAAGCTCTAACCAGATCGAGCTCGAAGAAGCCCGCACCGGTCGCTTGGAGATCAACGAATACGTGCTCTTCTCCGCCTCCGAACAAAAGCTGATGCCGGCCCGCCACGTCGGCGGCGGACACTTCATCCGCCTGCGGGTTCCACAAAACCTCCCAATGCCGCGCGGCATCGAACTGAGAGCCGCGAATCTCGGCCAGCTCTGTTTTCTCGATGCGCTGCTCGACCCCACCATCTCGCTCATCACGTGCTACGGTCAGGCCGGAACGGGAAAAACTCTCATCGCCGTCGGTGCAGGCCTCTACCTCACGACAAAAAAAGAATACAACGGAATGACCGTGAGCCGCCCTGTTGTCGCCATGGGCGACACGCTCGGCTTCCTTCCCGGCACGCTCAACGAAAAGCTCCACCCATGGCTCCAGTCCATCTACGACGCGTTCGAAGTGCTACTCCCAATGCACCCCAACCGCTCCGAGGGACAAACCGGCCACGCCTCCGACCGCAAACAGCAAAAACCCAAGTCAGCGCGGCCTCAGGATACAGCATTCCCGGGACAGAAACCTCTCAAGCCCTACGAGCAACTCATCGAGCGCGGGTTCCTGGAAATTGAGGCGCTCTGCTACATCCGGGGGCGCTCGATTCCGAATCGCTTCTTCGTTCTCGACGAGGCGCAGCAGCTCACTCCGCTCGAGGCAAAAACCGTTGTCACCCGCATGTCCAAAGGCTCAAAACTCGTCATGGTCGGCGACCCCGCTCAGATCGACAACCCCTATGTCGATAGCCGCTCCAACGGTCTCGTCCACACGCGCAACCGCCTTCGCGGTCAGAAAATCACCGCCCATATTTCCCTCACTAAAGGAGAAAGAAGTCCGTTGGCGGAAATGGGTGCGCAGATGATGTAGCGGACGACCTGTTCGCTCCGGCGAGCAGTCTCGCTTTACTTCACTCGGTCAGACGTGGCCTCGATGAAGACGCCCTCGAGCGTTCTCTGAGGGCGTCGCTCTTCGATGAAGATGGCACCGGATTCGACGACGAGTTTTTCGATTTTGGCGCGGAGTTCGGGGTTCGCGTTTTCAACAATGAATTCGGTTTGGCGCTCGATGGCTACCAGATCGTCGAGCTTGCCTTCTCGCACCAATTCGCCGCGGGCCATGATGCCGACGCGATCACAAACTTCCTGAACTTGCTCGAGGAGATGCGACGTGAGAAGGACCGTTTTGCCACGCTTTTTGAGATTAAGGATGAGATCGCGGATCTGGCGAGAGCCGACCGGATCGACGCCGGCGGTCGGTTCATCAAGCACGACGAGGCGGGGATCCTGGATGAGTGCTTGAGCGAGGCCGATGCGTTGGAGCATGCCTTTGGAGAATCCGCCGATGCGCCGATGGCGCGCTTCGGCGAGGCCAACAAGATCGATGAGGTCGCCTATGCGGTCATCGAGTGTTTTGCCGACAAGACCGCAGATTTTACCGTAAAAACGGAGGGTTTCTTCGGCAGTGAGAAATTTGTAGAAATAGGGATTCTCGGGAAG
>JBBRHN010000039.1:0-11339 GCA_038222685.1 Chthoniobacterales bacterium
CTCGCCAACGCAAAAACACACTTCGCTATATCAACTGGGGTGAGAGCCATACTGAAAATGTAGAGATGAGGATTTTTGCCGTCGAGGACAACATGCCTCACTTGCCCCTAAAAAAGCTCTCGATTCAACTCCCCGCAAACCGCAGCCGATTTACGCCACCGCATGCCCCCCCCCCTGCTCACTTTTTAACCCCGTTTTGCTTTCTCGGCTGAAGCATCAGGCGTAACGGCAAACCACTTTTGCGCCTCGCCCTCAGTGACGATCTCGCGATAATTCGAAAACAATTTCCTGGGGGAGTTCCCCATTTCGAGGGCAACCTGGTCAGCGCTCTTGACGATGGCGAGCCGGTAGCTGGCGAACGAGTGCCGGAATCCGTTGTCCACCATTTCAATTCCGGCATCATTGCAAGCCTTGGAAATCGCGCGGGAAACGTTTGTGATGTTCTGGTAGTTGGGAGCCACGCGGCCTTGGGGTTTCGCGGAATCAGCCAGCCATGACTTCAAGTTGTCGAGGATGGGCACAAGGCGACGCTGTGCCGTCTTCGCATTCTTGGCGGTGACTTCGATGTTCCCCTGTTCAATGCGGACCTGCTCCCAGTCGAGCCGGAAGATCTCCGTTGAACGGAGACCGGCGAAAGCGCCGATGGCAATGGACGGCCCGAGGGCTTTCGGAGCAAAGAGGAGGAGCGTTGTAATTTGTTCCGGCGTGTAAATTCCGATTTCCGTTATCGCCTCTTTCGCTCTGCTCAAAAGCTCGGCCTCGGTCTTTTTGTCCCTCGGAAGGAATCCACGTTCACGGGCAAAAGAAAACAGGGTGCAAACGGCGTTCCGATAATTGTTGGAATTCCGGCCGCGGGCTTTGATGGATTTCAGCCATACCGAAATATCCTCGGTTTTCACTCCGCTGATGTTGGTGCGGAATGTCGAAGCGAACAGGGTGAGCCGACGCTTTACGTCGCGCAGGTAGGCATCCGACATTTCCTCGCGCTCCTTCTCCGCGATGAAATCTCGAACGAGGTTCGCAACAGGGGCGGTTTTGTTCCCTTCGGACCGGGATTTGCGGAGATGGTGCGCGGCCTCGGTCAACGTGCCGATGTCCCCAAGTGCTGCCGACGCCTCAACGTGCTGCTGGCAAATGCTCGCAAGGGTGACGCCGGGGACTGCACGGATGATCTTCATGGCGGCGGTGTAGTCGGCGACCTCGGACGGCGAAAGCGCCTGAACGTGGCCGGTTCCATCGGAGAGCTGGCGGGCGATTTCCTTCGCTGTGGATCTGGCCTTGTCGATGTCGGCAATGTAGCGCCGCCTCCGTTTCCCTGCTTCGGTATAGACGAGGGAGTGGAGAGGATATACTTTCCCGGCCTTGGTGGTTGGCGTCCAGTAGATCGCGACGGAAGCACCTTTCACGGTGACTATTTCAAGCGGACCTTTCGTTTTTTCGGGCTTCATATTGAAGCGAGTTTGTCTGGAATTTGTCTGGAAAGGCAAGTGAAACCCTTTCCACCTTACTGGTAAATGGTTTGTGGCGGGGTTCGAATCCCCTCGCCTCCACCCCCTCGGCAGCGAGGGGCGGGTCAGTCATTAGTAGCAAAACGGGAACAGACCCGGGCATTCGATATTTTTTTGGACTGCGGTTTCGCGCGGAGATATTTTCTTAATACCCGTCAGTAAGCGGCGGGAGTTGGACGGGGGCTGTGGCGTTGGTGCCGAATTCTTCGGGTGCGAACTGCGGTCCCATCTGGATGCGTTGATCCCAGACGTCGAGCATTTGGCTCACTGACATGTAGCCGAATGCCACGGCCATCGCGTCGGCTGAGCGGAATCCGCCAAGTCTTGCGACCTTGCTGAGGGCGCGTTTGTCGGCTTTCGCGGCCGCGGCGTAGATCCTGCCGAGGTCGGCCTCATTGAGGTTCTGATATTGGCGGGGCTCGGCATAATCAATCTGCGGGGCGAAGAGGGAAGCTGCGGGAGAGCGTTCCGCGCGTTGTTCGCGTTCGGTAACAAATAGAGATTGGATGCCGACGGGTGCCTCGACGTTGACGGCTGGGGCCGCGGTTTGCGTCGCGGCCGCTTTGAACGTCGCGGCGGGAGCGGGCGCAGGTGCAGGGGTAGGCGTCGCCTTGAGCTCGGGCTCGAGATTAAATTTAAAACGCGGCTTTCCATCGCTGAGAAGCGTCACGGCAAGAGCCGCGAGCACGGCCATGCACAGCGCGGCCCAGAGCAATTCCATCGGAATCGATGGGAATGGCTTATTGGACGACACGGCTGGCTTTTCGGCCTCTTCTTTGACAACTTCCATTTGACAACCCTGACGGATAGCGCATTTGCGGCACAGTTGCGATATAAAATGCGTGGTTGTTGCATTTGCCCCCGCAATGTGATGAGGATGAGAGGACATGGAAGGCGCTTGGTTTACGTTTCGGATTGAGGATTTTTCCTACGCGTTCCTGAGCGTTTTGCTCGAGGGCGTTCCTTTCATTTTGCTCGGCACGCTGTTGTCGGGGGTGATCGATCAATTTCTTCCCGCGCGCTGGATGACGCGTTTTCTCCCACGGAATCCGTTTCTGGCGGTTTGCGTGAGCGGGTTGATGGGGCTGATTTTTCCGATGTGCGAGTGCGGCATCGTGCCAGTAATTCGGCGGTTGATTGCTAAGGGTTTGCCGGTCTCGTGCGGCGTCACTTACATGCTTGCCGCTCCCATCGTCAATCCGCTGGTCATCGTGAGCACGCTGGCAGCGTTCCGTGGTCAGGCGGCGTTGGAGATGACATTTTTGCGGTTGGGTCTTGCGTTTTTCGTCGCGGTGATCGTGGGGTTGGCGGTGCATAACTTGCCCATAGCGACGGTGATGAAGCGGCGGGTGCTGGAATCGATGGCTCTCTCGCCAGAAACGAGTGGAGGCAGTTTGCGGCCTCTTGGTCAACGTCTCGTCGCGGCATTGCAGACGGGTGTGCGCGATTTTCTCGATGTGATGGTTTACTTTGTTTGCGGGGTGGCGGTGGCGTCGGTTTTCAGCACCGCAATTAACCAAGAGATGATTCTCCCGTTGGCCTTGAACAACTGGCTGGCGGTGAGCTCGATGATGTTGCTCGCGGGTTTGCTGGCGCTTTGCAGCACTTCGGATGCGTTCATTGCGGCGACGTTCGTTGCTTTTCCCGGGGTGGCGAAACTTGCGTTTCTCGTGTTTGGTCCGATGATGGATCTCAAGTTGATCTTTATCTATAGTTCGATCTTCACGAACCGCTTTGTCCTCGGGTTGGCCGTGGGGCTGTTTGTGTTGATTGGCCTGCTCTGCGTGCGATTGGCGGTGCTGGGCTTATGACGACGGCTTCCCGGTTTTTATCTGCGGGAGTACTCATGGTGTGGGGCGTGGTGCTTGCTTATTTTTGCTTGTCGGGGCGGATCATTGCTTACTTGCATCCGGCGTTCCATGTTTACACAGCGATCTCGGCCGGGGTTTTGCTATTGCTAGCTGTCGTATTGTTGCTGACGGTCGGCGGCGAGAGTGCGGTGAGCAAGGGGGTCTCGCTGTGGAAACAGGTTTTCGCCTCGTTGATTCTTGTCGGCCCTCTCCTTGCGGCGACGGGCATTTCGCCTAGTGAATTCGGCGCGGCAGCTGTGGAAAACAGGGGCCTCGTCGAGCACATCTCCGATTTGCCGGCTTTTACCGTGCCGACGGAACCAGCCCTGCCGACAGCCGATGGCTCAATCGGGCCTGAGACGCCGATCGATGCGGCAAGCTATCTCAAACGGACGGAGACCGGAAAGATCAAAGCCGAAACAGTGGATCTTCTCTACGCTGCGGCCGAGCCGACGATGCGGGAGGATTTCGAAAACAAGGATGTCGAGCTCATTGGACAATTTCTTCCGATGAGGAGCGGGAATCCCACGGGCGACCGCTTTAATCTCGTGCGAATGTTCGTCATGTGCTGCGCCGCGGACGCACGTCCGGTCGCGGTGGCGGTGCAGACGGGCGACGGCGCGACATTTCCCGACATGACGTGGGTCAAGATTAGCGGGCGGGCGACGTTTCCGATTGAAAGCGGGCGGCGTTCTGCCTTGATTGTTGCTGATTCCATTCAAGAAATCGACGCCCCGCCCGAAACCTTTATTTACTAAGACATGATACCCCGCCCCGCTCTGATAATACTCGTAATGTTTCTCATCACCGTACCCGCACTTTTTGCTGAGTTTCGCGGGGCTTGGATTAGCAGCGTTTACAACATTAACTTCCCTTCAGGCGGAGGTCTTTCGGCCGGTGCCCAGCAGGCCGGGGCGATCCGTTTGCTTGATGCCGCGAAGGCCGCGGGACTGAATGCGGTTCTCTTGCAAGTGCGTCCCGAGAGCGATGCGCTTTACGAGTCGAAGCTTGAGCCTTGGAGCCGCTATCTCACGGGCACGCAGGGAAGGTCGCCCGGATACGATCCGCTCGCCTTTTTCATCGCTGAGGGAAGGAAACGCGGCATCGAAGTTCATGCATGGATCAACCCCTACCGCGCCGCCGCCAATGCTGGACAGGCGCGGACGGAGAACCACGTCAGTCGGCGATTTCCCCAATTCGCATACAAGATTCGCAATGTGCTGTGGATGGATCCCGGTGCGGCACCAGTAAGGCAGCACATCGTGAGCGTTGTTCGCGATTTGCTCCGGCGATATGATCTGGCGGGCATTCATCTCGACGATTATTTTTATCCGTATCCGGCCAACGACGGTTCGGTTTTTCCGTTTCCCGACAACGCGACTTACGAAGCGTATCGTTCCGGAGGCGGGGGACTAAGCAAAGCCGATTGGCGACGTGAGAATGTGAACACGTTGATCCGCGAGTTGAGTTCTGCGGTGCATTCGACAAAGCCCGGCGCTAAGTTTGGCGTCAGCCCGTTCGGGATCGCCACAAAAGGCGCACCGGCGGACGTGAAGGCGGGCGTCGATCAATTCCACCAACTCTTTGCCGATCCCGTGAAATGGATGCGCGAGGGGTGGGTTGACTATTTGGTGCCACAGCTCTACTGGGCGGAGGAGGGTCCGCAGAGGTTTTCGTCGCTTTTGCGTTGGTGGCGCAGCCCGCAGACCAATCCGCGCGGCGTGCCGGTTTATCCGGGCATTGCCGTGGATCGCATGACTTCTCATGGTTGGGCTTCTAGCGAAATCGCCCGACAGTTAGCGTTGGAGCGGGAGATTGCGCCGCGCGGCGGCTTTGTGCTTTGGAACATCGGCGCCGTAGCGAAGAACACAAAAGGCGTGATTGCCGTCGTGCGGGAATGATCGCGACGAATGCGTTGCGTCTGCGACGAAAGGTGCGACGCTAGGTTACTATGCGTCAGCTCATAACAATGCTTCTCGCCGTCGTTGGAATTTCGACTTCGCATGCCAACGAAGAGATCGCTCCCTACACGGTTGCCACAAAAGACGCCGAGTTCGAGGTGCGCGACTACCCGGTTCTGGTTCTCGTAGAGACCGCGAAGACAGGCGACGATGGGAACGGCAGCTTCGGGCGGCTTTTCCGATACATTTCGGGATCGAACGAAGCCGCGCAGAAGATCCCCATGACGGCGCCGGTTTTTATGGATGCCCGCGGAACCGACGGAAAGATGTCGTTTGTGATGCCATCGACCATGCCGTTTGATAACACACCGAAGGCGAAGGATTCAAATGTCGGCGTTCGCGAGCAACCGGCCGGGCGATACGCCGTCTATCGTTTCACAGGCTCGATCAATGCCGAGGGCGAGCGAAAGGCGCTCGAAAAACTCACTGCTTGGATGAACAACTCTGGCCTCAAGGCCGCCGGCAAAGCGATTTATGCCTACTACGATCCCCCATGGATCATTCCTTTTTTCCGGCGCAACGAGGTAATGATTGCGCTCGCGAACAAATGACCGGCGTCACTTGCGGTCAGACGATCTGTTTTGAAAGCGGTCGAGAATCGACTTGGTCGAAAACTCGCGACGGCGCAGTTCAGCCGCTTGAGTCGCCTTGCTCACAGACTCGGTTCCCGATTTTGGCTTTTTGATTTTTCGTGGAGGTCGGTGCGGCATGGATCTGATGTTCGCAGGCTCTGATACAAAGATCGACGCGAATCTTCTTGAGTCGGCACGTCGCGATGGGGAACAGTCTTCCCATGCGATTCCTGACAGCGCTTTTTCTGCTCTCAATGGCAGCAGAGGGATTTTGCGCAGCGCCGGATCTTGATCAGCAAATCGCTCTCGCCCGCCGCGCGCAGGACTCCCATGCGACCATCGAATTGCTTCGACGCTGGCTCGACTCCCGTCCCGGCGATCCCGCCGCCGTTGAGGAACTCACCACTCTATGGCTTCGCGTGTCGGACTTTAACATGGCCGAAACCTCGCTCGCACTCTCCTCAGCGCCCGACCCCAGGTTCGCTGCACGAACGCAGGCAGAGATTCTCTTTAAACGCGACGAAAAACTTGCCGACGCCATCACCATCCTCCAAGGCCCGCAGGATCGTGCCACCAGGCTTTTGCTCGCCGACTACCTCAAGCGCGCCGGACGTCGCGAAGAACAGTTGAAAACACTCGACGCTCTCATCGCGTCAGAAGGCACGCCGGCACTCATCCTCGACCGCGCAGAAGCCCGCGCGGCTCTCGACGATCCCGAAGGCTCGCTGGCAGATTTTTTTCTCGCCGCCTCGCTGACCCCCGACGACGAAGGCGTCAAATCCGTCCGCCCTCGCTACGAGCGCTTGCAGCGGGCCATCGAGACAATCGACGCGCTTCCCTCTTCAAACCAAAAACCCGCCGAAGCCCTCCGCATCGCCTACTGGTGGATGTTTGCAGGCTATCCGCAGCGCGCATTCTCCCCGGCTCAATCAGTGTGTGCAATGTGGCCGACTTCCATTTACGCGAAAATCCTCGAAACGCGCAGCCTCGTCGCCACAGGGAAAATGGACGCACAAACGGCGATGCGCGATCTCCAGATTGACGTCAATGCCCCGCTGGAAGACGATCAAACGCGCGACGCGCTCATTTCCGCTGACTTCGACTTGGCCAAAAAACCAAACGATCCCGCGCTGCTCGTGCGGCGTGCCTCGTGGCTCAACTATTGGGGCCAGATGACTTTAGCGATGCGCGATATCGACGCCGCATTGACCGCCGTCCCGACAAATCCCGAAGCGCTCGAACTCGCTGTCGCGATCAATCGCAAGCATGGAAATCTCCCCGCCGCCACTGCCTACGCTGAGAAGCTGGTCTCCTCCAAGGCCCCTCGCGCGAACACCGCCCGGGCATTTTCCAACCTCGCCTTGCTGGCCCTTGAAACCTCTCAACTCAATCTCGCGCTAGACTTCGCCGACCGCTCGCTGGCCGCGCAACCGAACTCCGAAGCTTGGAAAACGAAAGCCGCCTGCTACACGCGCCTCGGACAAACCGCAGAAGCCGCCGATGCCTTGGCCAACGCTGGAAAGGCCAAACGATGAAACGCATTTTGCTCGCTCTCCTGCTTACAGCGTCTTCACACGCAATGCAAACGCCGCCCGCAAAGCCTGACGCGCCCGTGCCGAGCGTTTCGCCTTCGCCACTCCCGCCGCCGGTTTTCGAGATTCCGGTCGACAACCGCCTCTTCACAAACGCGCCCGACGAGGGTGGCGTCACGATCTCTCCGGTGGACGGAAAAATCGAACCGTTCGCGAGTTTCAGCATTACATTTCCGACGGATATCGTCCGCGCCGATCAAATCGATCTCGACGGAGTCCAATCCCCCATCGTCGCATGGCCGCCGCTGGAAGGCGAATTCTACTGGCGCTCTCCCGCGACGGGCGACTGGACGGTTAAAGGACCGAGGATTCCGGGACAAACCTACCGCCTCCGTCTCCGCGAGGATCTCACAGCACTCGACGGCAGCGCGCTGCCGGTTGGCTCGTGGGGCATCGAAATCCCGAGTGACCCGCTCACGGCATCGAGTTGGTATGACGAACAATCGCGCCTGAGCTCGCGTCCGTCCGTGCCCTTAGAGTTCAACTACCCTGTGCGCACCAGCGATCTCGCCGACAGCCTTTGGTTCCAAGACCGCGCCAGCCGCAAACGGTTCCCGGCCCAAATCTCTGTCAGTTCCGATTCCGGCGTTTCGCCGACAAACATCCGAGCCACACCGCGCGAACCGCTTCCTGTCGGCGCATTCTACGACCTCGTTGTGGAAAGTGTTCACGACGCCTACGCCGGCCGCACCCTGCCGTATCCACGCGTATTCCCTCTCGGCACCACGCGCGCGCTTGCCGTCGTTTACGTCGCAGCCAGAAATTGGGCCACCGACAAACCTCACGTCGAAATCAAATTCACCAATCACCTCTCCGATGACGCGCTGCCGAAAAACGCCGTCACGATCGATCCTCCTGTCGCGAATCTTGCGCTCCGCAACGAGGGCGACACCCTCCACGTCGGCGGCGACTTTGATACAAGCATCCGCTACAAAGCCACGATCTCGCAGAAAATCACGGGCGACCGCGGGTTTCCCATGGCTGCCGATTCAGTCTGGGGCGCAACCTTCTCGAACAAACCCCCGACGATTCTTTTCCCGCCCGGAGAGTTCCGCCAACGCGGCGCACTCGGCCTCCGCTTTGCGCTCATCCAATCAAATACCGGCCCCCTCCAGTGGCGCCTGGCGCAGGTCCCCGACAATCAACTCCCCGCTGTGCTCAACGCGCTCGGCAAGGAACCCCGCGCGGGCGATCCTCTTCTCGTCGACGCGATGAACCTCCCGGTTGCCGCTCGCGGCGAGTTTCCCGAAGTCATCGACAACCGCGAGGAACTCCGCAAAATCGAGTGGAAGGGCGATCTCGCCGGGCCACATCTCATCGAAGCCGTCGCCCCAGCCGCCGACGGAAACCGTGTAGCCAACCGTGCGCTCATCTGGTTCGGCGACCTCGCGCTCACGCAGAAACTCTCGCCTGATTCGCTCACCATCCGCGTCGCCTCCATGGCTAATGGCCAGCCGGCACCCGGAGTGCGCGTTCAGCTTCTTACGCGAGAACTCCTCGGGATTTCCGCCCTCGAAAGCGACTCATCCGGCCTCGTCACATTCCCGCGCACCGCATCCAGTGCCGCGACTTTTTTCCGCATCACGCTTAACGGAAAATCCTCGCTATGGCCTGTCTCCACCGATGGCCAGTTTTCCTCCGGCTCCGCTTCCTTTTCCCAGAAGCCTGCTTTGCTCGGACAAATTCTCACCGACCGCCCCCTCTACCGACCCGGTCAGGAACTCAAAATCAAAGGCTTCATCCGCGAGAGGAAAAACAACCGCCTCGCGGTCCCTGCCGGCCAATCCATCTCTTGGCAAATCACAAAAAGCTGGCAGGACGACATCGTCGCTTCCGGCACGGCGAAGGTTTCCCCCGCAGGCGGTTGGGACGCCGCTTGGACCGTTCCCGAAGACGGCGATCTCGGGGATTTCCGCGTCCGGGCCAAGCTCGGCCTCGCTGAAGCCGGCACCCAGGCCGACTTCCAGATCGAAGAGTTTCGCACCCCCCCGTTTTCCGTTAGCTGCTCCGTCGGCGAGGCGACGAACCCCGCCGAGTCCGTCCTCAACATCTCCTCCCGATACTTTCACGGCGCCCCCAACGTAGGCAGCCGCGCCAAGTGGAAGGCAGTCTGGCTGACAGATTTTGGCGATTACGATTATGACGACGAAGAAGAAACTCCGTCGTTTTTCACGAACTACGACGCGTCCTCGGAAAATGCCAAAGAGCCCGTCGCCGATGCCACCTCGGAAGGCGAGGCCACACTGAACAGCAGCGGCCAGACCACCATCATCAGCAAACAGCCGTTCCCAGATTCCGCCAACCGCGCGAAGGCCACCGTCGTCTGGCAAGTCGATGTTACCGGCCCCGACGGGCAAACCATCACCGGCGGCGCCGTGGACAACGTCACCATGAACGACGTCACCCTTGCCATTCGCCCCATCGACCAACGCCCGGACGCCACGCTCCGCTTCGAACTCCGCACCGTCCCGCGCATCAAAGGCGCGCCCGTTCCCGAGCAAGCTCCCGTCGCCCTCTTCCTCGTCAAAACAAAATCCGTCAAAGAGCAGATCGCCCCCTTTGTCTACCGCTACCGCAACGTTGATGAGTTTAGCCAGGTCACTAAAAAATCCGTCCCGTCCAACGGCGTCGTCGATTTTCCTGCCCCGGAACCCGGACGCTACGTGCTCGTCGCCGGCCCCCTTCCCGGCGGCATCGCCGTTAGCACCGAACAAGATTCCATGGGCCCCGGCGACGCGGAGTTTCCCATCAGAAGCGACGAAACGCTCGAACTCCGCGGCCCGTCCGAGCCCGTCATCGCTGGCCAAACCGCCTCCTTCAACGTCCTCTCCCCATCCGGCGGCGTGGCGTGGGTCACCGTTGAGACCGACCGCATTCTCGACTCCCGCACCGTCGATCTTCCCGGCACAGCCACTCGTGTTGACATCCCAACCAGCGAGGATTTCGCACCGAACGCCTTCGCCACGGTTTACGTTCTTCGCCCCGGTGCCACGGACCGCATCGCGGCCGAGCGCTTCGGCTTCTGCGAATTCAAAGTGACCGACCCTTCAAAAACCCTCGCCCTTGTACCCCAAATCTCGAAGCCCGAATTCGAGCCCCGCGAGTCCGTCACGGGTTCCGTCACCGTGTCGAACGCCGGCACGCCCGTCGCCGGCGCAGAAGTCACGCTCTACGCCGTCGATGATTCCATCCTCACTCTCGGCAACTGGTCACTCCCCGACCTCGTTTCCCCATTTTACCCCTACCAACCCTACAGCATCATCACCTCGCCGGCCCTCCGAGGCATCGTCGCAGGCTTTGCCCCGGATCAACTCACTCAAAAAGGCTACACCGTCGGCGATGGAGGCGACGAACAGTTCGGCAACGTTGAGTTTACCCGGAAACATTTCAAACCCCGTCTCTTCTGGAGTCCAAGCCTGAAAACCGACGCCTCGGGCTCCGTCACCTTCACCACGACCGCCCCCGACAACCTCGGACGCTTCCGCGTCATCGCCCTCGCGCAAACTCCGACCAGTCAATTTGGATCCGCCTCAGAGACCTTCGAAGTCACGAAAAAACTCCTCATCGAGCCCGCCCTCCCCCGCTTCCTGCGCGAAGGGGACCAAGTCAACCTCCGCGCGGTCGCCCGCCAAAAAATGTCCGACTCCGAATCCCTCGCCGTCCGCTGCGTCACCTCGCTCGAACTTACCGCTCCCGATCGCCTCGATCTCTCCGCCGCCCGCAACGCCCCTGCCGTGGCACAGTTCGCCGCCCGCGTCGGTTCCGACCTCACTTCCGCAACCGTCCGCTTTGATGTCGCCTCCACTGGCGCGCAAAAAGCGACGGATTCCGTCGAAATCACACTTCCTGTTCTCCC
>JBBRHN010000040.1:0-10966 GCA_038222685.1 Chthoniobacterales bacterium
TTATGATTGTCAGCACCACATTTGAAATCAACGGCTACAAGGCCACGGAGTATCTTGGGGTTGTTCGCGGGATCACGGTGCGGACGCCGACGATTGCGCAGGGGTTTTTCGGCGGACTCAAGAGCATCATTGGGGGTAAGATTGGGGCGTATGTCGAGATGTGCGAGCAGGCACGGATGCATGCCTATGAGAGCATGATCGAGCACGCGACGCAGCTTGGGGCCAATGCGATTGTCGGTGTCTCTTACGATGCTTCGGATGTGGGCGGACAGCAGGCGGCGACAGAGGTCATCTGCTACGGAACGGCTGTTGTTCTCACAAAGGTGTGAGTTCACACCTTCGCGCGGGGGCGGCGAATCAATACGAGCCTTCGACTCGTGCGGCCACGTCGCGGTAGCCGTAGTCGATTTCGTAGATTTGCTTCATGCACGCGACGGACTTTTCCGTTTCGTTCATTTTTTCGTAAACGAGGCCGAGATTGTAGACGATGTCCTTTTTGGTGGCATCCATGGCAGCGAGCTCTGCGGCGGCGTCGGAGAGCGTTTTGGCGGCGAGGTCATACATGGATCGTGCCATAAAGCATTGTCCTAAGAGGCTGATCGCTCGGATGCGGATGTTGGGATTTTGCCGTGCTTTTTGGAGTTCGGGGATGGCTTCCTGGAACTGCCCAATGCTGACCAAGATATCCCCGAGTTCGAAGCGATACATGAGGTCGGTTGGGTTTTGCTCGACGCGTTTTTTGGCTTCGTCGATGAGGATTCCAGCGCGTTGGGCTTTGATCTCGGCGAGTTCGGTCGTGTATTGTGTCGACTCTTCGGAGTCCGGGTTGGCCGCAATAAATTCCTCTCGCGCCTGGATGGCCATGTCGAACTGGCGGAGGCGGATATCGGCGGCTTTTCGGACGAGGGCGAGGTCGGAGTTATTGCTGAGACCGGCGGCGTAAACATACCAATTCGTGGCATTTTCAAAATCGTCTTTCTGTTCGTAGAGCTCGGCGATTTTTCGCGCGGTATCGACGATGCCGGGTTCGCGCTCGGCCTTCTCGTGGAGTTCGGCCAAGAGGCTGTCGATCATCTCGTCGCTGCGAACGACGCGATTTTGCTGTTCGAGCGAGACGGCTTGTTCCTTGTCGCGAATGAGATCGCGATAGGTCGTCTCCTCGCGTTCCCAGCCTCCGCGCTGCATGGACTGCGCGGCGGCGGAGTCTTTGCCGCCTTTGACAGCAGCGAGATCGTTGGGCGTTAGTTCGGTGATCTTGCCATACCACTCGACAGCTTTTTCCGGTAGGCCGTTTTGCATAAAATGCTTGGCCAGTTCGTGCATCGTCTTCGTGTCCTTCGGAGCGCCTTCGATGATCGTTTCGAGAGCAAAAGCGGCGACTTCCGGGAACTTCGCGGCCACGGAGGCTTCGCGCAAAAGCTGGTTCGCCTGCACGTTATAGGGTTCCGCCTCGAGAATCCGCTCGACGGCATCCATCGCCGCAACCGGGTCTTTTTTTACCAAACTCTGCACCTTCATCGTGCTGAACGAGGCGCTGGAAAGTCCGCTGAAAACTCCTTTCTTCCCGGCGTTTTTTGCGATGGCAGCTTTGCGCGCTAACTGGCGTCCGGCCAAAAAATCGGGCGTCGCTTTGAGGACGGATTGAAGCAACTGGATGGTGTATCCGTAGTTCCTCAGTTGCATGGCACTCATGGCTTTGAGCCATGTCGCGCGGTGAGCTTCGGGGAGGTCTTTCTCAGTCTTGACAGCCATATGAGCCCGGAAGTCTATGCGGGGCTTCGGGATTCATCAAGCCCAAGGCACAACTGGTTTTGGGCATCATTAAACCCGGGAAGTGGATTTTAGACAGAATTTACAGAATTTACAAAATTCGAAGCAGGGGACTTGTGACAAAGCGGCGGCAAAATACTTCCGGCCTAACCAGACTCGCGATGACTCAGTCTGTTAAATCTGTCGGGCGCTTCTTTACAACGCTGGATTCGAGTCAGAGCAAACGGGCGCGTTACGGGCGATTGAGAGGAGCGGTCATGCCTTCCTTGATGGCGAGAGAATTTTGATTGGTATCGAAAGAGAGAAACGCATCGGCGTCGAGGGCCAGCGCGGTCGAGACGTGGAGGATGTCAAAGCTGCGGTGGCCGCCGGTGAAGGTGCGCGTCTTTGAAACGCGGTCGCCGATGATCATTACGGAGAGGATGTCAATTTCGACCAATTTGAGCGAATCCGTGCGCAAATGCTCGGCCACCTTTGAAATCATCCGCTCGGCCTCGGCGAGTGGATACCCGACGGACGGATCTTTGCTGTGTCGAAAAGCCTGGAAACGGACGGACTGGCGAAACTCCCAGAGCAAGAGCCGAGTCACGATCAGAGGGCTCGACATTTGGCCACGGTAGGCCAATGCCTGCGGCGAGTTCTCTTGCGTGCGATAGAGGGCACACAAGAACGACGTATCCGGGTAAGTTTTCAACTCACGTCTCCGAGCTCGGCTTCACGCATTTCGCGAACCTCTTCGGCTGAAAACACGCGATCCCCCCAGGTCTCTTTCATCCAACGCAAATGCGCCTCGGTATCGAATTTTGGGGGATTTTTCGAGCGCGGGAGCGTGAGGTGCGCGACGGGCTTGCCGTGTTTAGTGATCTCGATCTCCTCGCCGTCAGCCAACCAAGTTTCGACTTTGCCGAAATCGTATCTCAAGTCTCGAATCGTGAGTGTTTGCATAGGATGTTTTATGTTGTGATAAAACATTTCATCACACGTTGCGTTTTGTCAACCGCTAAGACTTGAGCAAAGCGGCAGCGACCTCCCGGGCGGAGCGGTCGCTCGCGAGGACTTGCTCCAAAGACGGGTGATCAAAGTGCGGGCAGGCGTCCATCGCCCCGGCGACAATTTCCCAGATTTTTGGAAGCGAAATTTTGCCGTCAAGAAACGCAGCCACGGCGACTTCGTTGGCGGCGTTGAGGACAGCGGGCATGGTTCCGCAAGCGGTGCCGGCTTTGATAGCGAGATCCAGAGCAGGAAAATCAGCGCGTCGAGGAGCCGAAAACTCGAGTTTGCCGATGGCGGGAAAATCGGGCGAGCGAAGGGAGTTCGGCACGCGCTCCGGCCAAGTGAACGCGTAGTGGATCGGGAAGCACATGTCGGAATAGCTCAACTGCGCGAGGACGGAACCGTCGATAAACTCGACCATGGAGTGGATGATGCTTTGCGGGTGAATGACAACGTCCACGCGCGCGATTTCGATATCAAAAAGCCAGCGCGCCTCGATCATCTCGAGGGCTTTATTGAAGAGCGTCGCGGAGTCGATCGTGATTTTGCGGCCCATCGTCCATGTCGGATGTTTGAGAGCCATGGCAGGCGTGACCGAGGGTAATTCGGATGCCGGAGTTTCGCGAAACGGCCCGCCCGAGCAGGTGAGAACGAGGCGTTTGACAGTCTGCGGCGCGCGCCCTTCGAGGCATTGGAAAATGGCATTGTGCTCGCTATCGACCGGCAGCACGCGGACACCTTTCGCGCGCGCCGCGGCCATCACGATTTCGCCGGCCATGACGAGGATTTCTTTGCTTGCGACGGCAATGTCTTTTCCGGCTTCGATGGCAGCGAGTGCCGGGCGCAGCCCCGCCGTGCCAACGATGGCCACAAGAACGAGGTCGGCCTCTTCGAGAGTCGCGAGTTCCACAAGACGGCGTTCACCGTCCGGGCCATCGGACATCACACAGCGGGCCGAGGGAAACTCCGAGCGGATCGCGTCAAGTGCCACCGCGTTTGTGTAGGCGGAGGCACCGACGATTTCCACCAGACCGGGAATGTCGCGCGCCACTTTCAGCGCGCTTTGGCCGATCGACCCTGAAGCCCCGAGGATGACAACGCGGCGTTTCATCATGATACGCCGAGGACAAGCCTCATGTAGAAAAACAAGAGCGGCGCGGTGAAAAGAAGGCTGTCGATGAGATCCAGCGTCCCGCCGATCCCCGGGAGAACGTGGCTGGAATCTTTTTGGTTCGCGCCACGTTTAACGATGGACTCCGCCAAGTCCCCCACGACCGCCGCAAATCCTAGCACCAAACCCAAGACCACCACGTCGTCAAATCGAAACGCCGAAAGTTTGTCCGGCAACCACGCATACATCCAAAACGCTGCCAGCAGGGCCGTAAGCAACGCACCGACAAATCCCTCCCATGTTTTGCTCGGGCTGATCTGCGGCGCGAACGGATGCTTGCCAAAAAGCGAACCGAAAACATACGCGCCCATGTCGCTGAACTTCGTCACCATCACGAGAAACAAAACGTAGTATTGCCCCGTCGTCTCGCCGGTTTCCGTTCGCGGCGTGAGGTAGATGATTTTTGTAATAAAACTGAACAACCAAGGAATGTAGAGCAACCCGAAGACCGTATAACTCATCGCCCGAAGCGGATCGCGTCCCGCGCCGCGAAACATCTGCCTCGCAAAAATGACCATTAAAAGGAGCACGAGCGTGACGAGTTCAAAGTCGTAGGCGCTTTCCGGCCCCTGCACCCGCATGATCAAAAATCCGCCTCCCAGCAAAACCACCGCGCAGATTAAGCCCGTCAACGTGAACACCCCGATCCCATCGCCCTCGAGCATCCGGTAATACTCCCACAACGCCATGAGGGCCATCACCGCCAGCAAGCAGAAAAAGCCGACGTCATAACCCGAGAAAATCGTCATCAGCATCACCGCCCACAGGCCGAGTGTGCTCACGAGGCGGGCAAAAAACGTCATCTGCTTGGAAGTCATCTCTGGATCCCTCAGACACAACCAGACGCCTGCCAGCGCGGCAATGCCGAATCCATCTTGATTGGGCCGCCGGGGGGAGGCATGGTGAGGCAGATGCACGTTCCGGGGATCATCGAAAAAAAGCGCGATGGCGGCGAGTTGACGGCTGGAGAGATCAACGAACTGATCTCTCATTTCACCTCCGGCGAGGTGCCCGACTACCAAATGAGCGCCTTTGCGATGGCGGTCTTTTTTTCCGGCATGAGCGATGCTGAGACCTCTGTGCTTACGTCGGCGATGCGCGACAGCGGGCGAGTTTTTCGATGGCCAAAAGGTTCGCCTCCGGTTGTTGACAAGCACTCGACAGGCGGGATTGGCGACAAAGTTTCCCTCGTTCTCGCGCCGCTGCTCGCGTGTGACGGGCTGTGGGTGCCGATGGTATCTGGCCGCGGCCTCGGCATCACTGGCGGCACGCTCGACAAACTCGAAAGCATCCGGGGCTTTCGCGTCGATCTCGATGAGGCCACGTGCCTGCGGCAATTGGAGCAGATTGGAGTATTTATGGCCGGCCAAACGTCCGACTTCTGCCCGGCGGACAAAAAACTCTACTCGCTCCGCGACGTCACCGGCACCGTTCCATCGCGACCGCTCATCATCGCCAGCATCATGTCGAAGAAACTGGCAGAGTCTCTCGATCGACTCGTCCTGGACGTAAAGTTTGGATCCGGTGCGTTTATGAAGACCCGCGCCGACGCAGAACTTCTCGCCGAAGGCTTATGTTCAGCAGGGACCGCCAACGGGGTTAGGACATCATTTGTCCTGTCCCCGATGGAGGAGCCCCTCGGTCACACGGTCGGCAACGCTTTGGAACTGCGCGAGGCCGTCGAGACCTTGCAGGGCAACGGTCCTGCCGATCTCGTCGAAATCACACTCGACCTCGCCGTGCAGGTCTCGGACTCCCCGCGCGAAGCCCTTGCCCGCCGGCTCAAGGACGGCTCGGCGTTTAACCGCTTCCTCGCGCTCGTGTCGGCACAGGGCGGCGATCCGCATTTTTGGGAAGACTGGGATGCATTCCATCCCGTGCCCGTGCACCGCGACGTTGTGGCCGAGCGCGACGGAACCATTACGAAAATGGACGCAGGAACGTTCGGCCGCGCGAGTGTCGCACTCGGAGCGGGGCGCCGCCAGGCGCATCACGACGTCGACCCCTTCGTGGGATTTTCCGGGATTAAAAAAGTCGGGCAGGCGGTTTCGCGGGGAGAACCCCTGGTCACCATCCACGCCGCAGACGAGCCGGCGGCCGAAGCCGCCGCCAACTCGCTTGCGAGCGGAATCCAGATCGAACCCGCATGAGCTCTCTCGACCCGGCGAGGACCATTCGCGAACTCAAAGAACTTCGCGCTCTCACTGGCGACAACAACGGCGCGCAACGCGTGGCGTTTACGCCCACGTGGTGCACTGCCCGCGAGTGGCTCCTGAGAAAGCTCGCCGAGCTTCCTGTCGAGACGCATCGCGATGCTGCTGGCAACCTCTGGTCCACTTTGCGCGGCGAGAGCACGCGAGAGTTGCTCATCGGTGGTCACATCGACTCTGTGCCAAACGGCGGGTGGCTCGACGGAAGTTTGAATCTCCTGGCGGGGCTCGAAATTCTGCGCCGAGTCGCTGGCGAGGGCATACGCCCGCCGGTGACGCTCCGGCTGGTGGATTGGTCGGACGAAGAGGGCGCGCGATTCGGAAAGAGTCTCTTCGGATCATCCGCGTGCGCCGGCACGCTCGACGTGGATGAGGCACGCGAGCTCCGCGATCGCGACGGTATTTTGCTTTCGGAGGCATTGCGGGAAGTCGGTATTGATTTTAAACGCGTGATGGAATCTGGCAGCGAGCTGGCGAACGCCGCGGCGTATCTCGAGCTTCATATCGAACAAGGTCCCGTCCTGCTCGACAAAGACCTCGCGCTCGCCGCTGTTCTGGGGACGTTCGGCGTCGAACGCCACGCCATCACTTTTCACGGTCAGGCCGCGCATTCCGGCAGCACGCCAATGAACCGTCGCCGCGACGCTTTTCTCGCCGCTGGAAAAATGAGTTCCGCGATCTACGACATCGCGGAGAAACATGGCGGAGTCTGCACGATTGGATCCTGCATGACTTCACCGGGCATTGTCACAAGCGTCGTCGCCGAGTGCCGCATCACGTTGGATCAGCGCCACCTCGACGCGGATGCCCTCGCGGCCATGCTCCGTGAGGCGCAGGAGGCTTCCGAACGTTTCGCGTTGGAGGGAAATGTTACCGCCGATTGGAGCCGCGTCTGGCACATTGAGCCCATCCTTTTTGACCCGCAACTCATCAACCTTTGCGACGAATCGATCCGGGAAACCTGTGGCACAAGCCATCGAATGCCATCGGGTCCGCTGCACGACGCCGCCGAGATTTCCCGGGCCGGAGTGCCGACAGTGATGATGTTTGTCCAAAGTCTGCACGGGATCAGCCACAACAAAATCGAAGACACGCGCGAAGATCACCTCGCGCTCGCCGTGCGCGCGTTTGACCGCCTCGCCACAAATGTGATGCGCCAGCTAGCCTCCCCGGAACGAGGGTGAAAAACGGCACCGACCGGGCTCGCGCCGACGGGGCATCGAATTGCCAGCTTGTCCCGCCGTCACGCCGGGGATAGTTTTTCCGTCGATGCACCAAGGCTCTCTCGCCCTCCTTCTCCATGCGCACCTGCCGTGGGTGCGACATCCGGAGCATGACGAATTTCTTGAGGAAGACTGGCTCTTCGAGGCGATTCTCGAAACGTATGTTCCGCTTTTGCAAATGCTGCGTCGGCATGTCGCGGAGGGGATTCCGACGCGTCTCACATTCACGATGACGCCGACGCTCTGCGCGATGTTGCGCGACAAGCTCCTGCAAGACCGGGCGGAGAGATATCTCGACCGCGGGATCGAGCTGTCGCGCCTCGAGATCGAGCGTTCCGCCAGCGACGCGGCGCTGAACGAACTGGCGCGGTTTTACTTGGATCGCTTCTCTCGGGCTCGCGAGTTTTACGTCAAAGAAATCGCCCGTGATGTCGTCGGAGCGTTTGCACAACTCCAGAACGAAGGTGTCGTGGAAATCATCACGTGCGCGGCGACGCACGGATTTCTTCCGCTCATGGAGGCCTTCCCCGAAGCCATTCGCGCGCAAATCTTCATTGGCTGCGACGAGTATCGGGAATGTTTCGGACGCGACCCCGAGGGCATCTGGCTGCCGGAGTGCGGATACGTGCCCGGCATCGATCGAATTTTGCAGGAGGCCAACATCCGCTGGTTTGTCGTGGATGCGCACGGCCTGATGTATGGCGAGCCGCAACCGCGATTCGCGATCTACTCGCCGTATTTCACACCTGCCGGTCCGGCGGTGTTTGGGCGCGACCGCGAGTCGAGCAAGCAGGTCTGGAGCGCGCGCGACGGGTATCCGGGCGACCCCGCGTATCGGGATTTTTATCGCGATATCGGCAACGATCTTCCGGAGGATTATCTTGCGCGCGTCGTCCCGAACATTGGCCACCGCCGCAACACAGGCATCAAGTATCACCGCATCACAGGATCCGAACACAAAGAGCTCTACAACCGCGGCTGGGCGCTTGGCGCCGCCGATTCGCATGCCGGAGATTTTCTTCGCAACCGGGAACGCCAGATCGAACACCTGCGCTCGATCCTGCCCATCGATCCGCTCGTGCTGAGTCCGTTCGATGCCGAGCTTTTTGGACATTGGTGGTTTGAGGGGCCGGAATTCCTCGACCTGTTTCTGCGCAAGGCCGCCTTCGATCAGGCCGTTTTCCGGATGACCACGCCAACGGCTTACCTTGCCGAGCACCCGACGTTGCAGATGGTTGCGCCGTCGCCGTCGAGTTGGGGCAACAAAGGCTACTGGGAGGTCTGGCTCGATCACTGCAACTCGTGGATTTATCCGCATCTTCACGAGGCAGCCCGGCGTATGACGGCGGCCGCCCGCAAACATCAAAAGACCCGCGCGAAGTTCACCGAGCGCCTCCTCCGCCAGATGGCTCGGGAACTCCTCCTCGCGCAATCAAGCGACTGGGCATTTCTCATGAAAACCGGCACGGCCAGCGAATACGCCACCAAGCGGACCAAGGATCACATCCTGCGATTTAACGGGCTCTACGACGTGCTCGAAGCCGGCACAAAAGACGAGACGCTGCTCGCGGCCTGCGAGGAACGCGACAATTTGTTCCCGCACGTGCAATGGAGGCATTACCTTTGAGCGTCGGAATTCGTTTTCTCGCCGCCTTGGCGTTCAGTCTGGCCATGGCGACTGCGGCGGATCAACCTATCGCCTTTGCCATCCCGGAAACCGGGCGCATCACGCTCGGGGTTTTTGACAACGGCGGACACCTCGTCAGAGTTCTTCACCGCCTCGCGCCGGAAACAGACTTTCGCATCGGCCTCAACGGGCTGATCTCCAAATGGGACGGATGCGATGGCGATGGAAAGCCACTGCCGGCCGGGCGCTATTATGTTCGCGGCTACCTCGTCGGCGACGTGGCGGTCTCTGGCGAGGATTTTCTATTCAACGACTGGATTTCGTCGCCCGAAAATCCGCAAATTCTGAAAATCCGCGACTTTGCGCTACAAGGTCCGTCGGATGTTTTCCTGCTGGCCGATGTCGTCGGTGGCCAGCGCGTCGTTGCCCGTTACTCCGCAGAAAAGGGCTTCATGTGGCAAGTCTCACTTCCCGCTTCGGAAAAATCCGCACGCGTTCTTTTGGAGAACTCGAACGTCGTTGTGACCGAAGATCAACGCCGGATCAGCTTCGACGCGGCATCTGGCGAAAATCGAGGGGAGACAAGCGAACCGATCGTCGCGTCTCCCGTAGAGACCACACGTGAAGGGACGCGTCGTCTGGGTGTCGGGGATGGAAAACTTTTCCTCTCGGAGGGCAGCGGGGAGTTCAGCGCCGTCGATGTGCCAGTGCCCGTTATTGCAGCGGACTTCGGTCGAGAAAATACGATCTGGTTTGTCGGCAGGGATGGCGACACATCGTTTGTCGGTCAACTCGACGCATCCGGCCAGCTGCTTCGCTCGCTTCGCCCGGAAGCCACCGAGTGGCCGCCTGTGCTGGTGCGGACGGCGCGCGCGGACAACGTTTTCGCTGTGCTCGACGAATCTCAGGCAGGACAACGCCTGCGTGTCCTCTCTCGCACGCCGGAAAACACGTGGGCCATTGACTGGGCGCGCAGTAAGTCGAACGTGGAGGAATTCGGATTTCTAGGAGACCGCCCGGTTCCCGCCGGTGCCGATGCTCCAGTTACGGAACTTGAGTTTCGCCTCGAAGAAAATCCCCTCACCGGAACCAAAAGCACGATCCGCCTCCATGCCGTCTCCGATGCCAACGGAACCCGCATTGAAACGCCCGACGGACTCCCCATCGCCGACGTCAGTTCTCTCACCGACACGATCCGAACAGCCATCCACCGCGGCAAAGCGCCCGATTCGCTCCGCGTCCTGTGCAGCAACGGCGCCGTCGTTGAAGAGTTTTCCGTTAACGGAATTCGCCACGTGCTCCCCATCGACGCCGGCGAGATCGAACTGCCAAGGGAGTCTTTTTGACATCATCGACAGAATGGTTTGACGCAGGTCTGAGGTGCCGAAATTCTGTTCATTCCGTCAATTCTGTCTAAACAGACGCAGATGGCAGAATACGAGAAGCGGGAAGTGGCGGCTGCAGGGCTGGCGAATGAGTATAAATTTGACCCGACGCATGGTTACCGTCTCGCGGACTTGCTACAGGTTGGCACCCCCGAAGAACCGCCGGATTACGCTGCGTTCTGGCAGGAGCGCTACAAGTTGGCGCTGGCAGTGGATCCCCTCTCAACGCTGCGCGATACGGGTGAGGATCACGGCCGGTGGCGGGTTCATGATTTTGGTTACGTTTCCACCGGGGGCACGGAGATTCGCGGCTGGGCGTTGTTGCCGAGGGCGGGGGACGTGAATCGGGCTTTCTTGATCGGACACGGATACGCCGGGCGCAGCGGCCCGGATTTCGATTGGGGATTTGAAAATGCGGCGTTGTTTTTTCCCTGCGCGCGAGGATTGGGCAGGAGCGGGAGCCAGTCGATTTCCTCCGATACCCGCTGGCACGTGCTGCACGACATCCAGAGCCGGAGCCGATATGTTCTCGGCGGATGTGTCGAAGATGTCTGGGTCGGGGCAACGGCGGTGTTGGGGTTGTTGCC
>JBBRHN010000041.1:0-10947 GCA_038222685.1 Chthoniobacterales bacterium
CCTGAGGTCTGAGGACGGCGCGGTCGGGGCCGTCACTTTTTCACACGGCAGGACGGCGACGTTTCATTTTCTTGCCGCGAAAAAGGCTCCTTTTCACTGGCGGGTCCGCACGGACGAGGGAGTGTTTTGCGCCGCGCACACCAACGACGAGCAGATGCTCCTTGGCTGCGTGCTTCTCATTGAGGGACTGCTCGCCGGAGCCGATTCCTCCATCTCGCGCGAGCGGATGCTCGCTCCTATCGCCATCTTGGAAGCTCTGCGCAATTCGTTGGAAGCCGGACGACCCGTGGCGGTGGGATTGCTCACACGGCGTTGACCACATTCACGGGACTTCCCGCGAGAAAAGCGCGCACATTTTCCACCGTGATAGCGAGAAGATTGGCTCTCGCTTCCATGGCTGCCCAAGCCATATGCGGAGTGATCAAGCAATTCGGGAGTCCAACGAGCGGGTGATCCACTGGCGGTGGTTCTTGCGAGAGAACATCCAGAGCCGCCGCGGCCGGTCGGCCCGCGCGCAGGGCTTCGGCGAGGTCGGCCTCGACGAGCAAACCGCCTCGCGCGGTGTTGATCAGACAAGCCGTATCCTTCATCAGGCCCAGCCGCCTTGCATTCACCATACCATCGGTTTCGGGGGTCAGCGGACAATGCAAAGTCAAATAATCCGCGCGAGCGAACACCTCATCTATCGGAAGATAAGAAACTGCGAATGGCAGGGTCGGACGCGAGGTGGACGCGGCCACAACGTTCATGCCAAGGCCGTGGCCGAGTTCGGCGATTCGTGCTCCGATGCGGCCCATCCCGACCACGCCCAGCACCTTGTCCTTTAAGGTGGTCTGCCTGGTGCGGCGGAAACTCCACACTCCGCTGCGTGCCCATCCTCCTTCCGCGACTTCGCTTCCATGCCTCCCGGCGGCTCGCGCCACTTCGAACATCAGAGCGAGAACAAATTCCGCCACGGAGTCGCTGCCGTAGGCCGGCGTGTTCGCCACCGGAATGCCCAGTTTCCGCGCATGAGCGACATCAACCACATTGTAGCCAGTGGCCAGGACCGAAATGAAGCGGAGGCCCGGCAGAGCATTCAGCGTTGCGGCGTCGAGCGGAACTTTATTGGTCAGCAAAATCTCCGCCCCGGCGGCGCGCCCGGCCAGTTCATCCGGGGCTGTGTGAGCATGGATGGTGAGTTCCACTAAACTGCCCAGCGCTGACCAGTCCAGATCACCTGGATTGAGGCTCTCTCCATCAAGAACAACGGCTTTCATGAAGTGTATATTTTTTTGTTCGGGTATCCGGTTATTTCAAGAATTTCACAGGCGCGGGCAATTTCTTTGCTCCATGGTTCCGAGCCACCTAGAGCCCAACCTAGATAGGCAGCCCAATTCTGCCAGAAAAAGGAGACAGGAACTTGTCCATGCCCCGCAACGCCAGCGGTGTCGCCGCTCCAATGCGCGGGGTTTGCGGTCACGGGCTGGAAGAGTCTCTTCCATTCCGCGCCGCGAATCGTTTCGAGCAAAAATTTTCGGAAACGCGCAGGTTCTGCCGCATGGCGGGCCGCGAAGGCCAGCGCGGGCCAGAAGATGCGGGCATGGATATCATCGCCCCGGACATGCGCCGCCAGCAGTTCGGGATCGGATGCGGCCTGGCCCGCCATCGCCAGCAGCGATTTGGCCAGCACGGAATCGGCGGTTAGGGATTGATATTCGATCAGCGCGTGCATGGCTCCGAAGGTGTGGAAAAACATGCTGCCGTCGTTGAGTTTTTGCGGCGGCGACACCTCGACCGGACCGGGGAATTGCACGTCGGGCTGGACCCGAATTCCTTCAGGCGAACAGAATGCGTGCACATAGCTTTTGAGTTGTTCGGCCTCGCTTTCCGCTCCCGTCAACTCCCAATGAAAGAGCAATCCCATGAGCCGCGCGCTGTGAGAGGCGTGAATGTTGACACGGCTACGCGCATAGAAGCCGTCATAAAGCGCCTCGATGACATCGCGCGAGCGCGCATCGCCGCTTAGGAAATAATGGAGTCGATACTCCGTGACGGTGGTCTGGCGTTCCTCATGATTCCCGTCGCTCCAATGCTGCACGCCATGCCGGGTGCCGTGGCCGAACCAGCGTCCCTCATGGCGCGTCACCACGTCGCGGGCATGGCGGGCCATGGCCTCGGCCGCAAAATAAACGGCGCGGTTGCCGTGGCGGAGATATTCGTGCGACAGAAAAAGCCCCGGCAGCCCCTCGGTATTTGACCAGCCCCAGCGGCCGTTGTCGTAAGCCCAATCGTTCGCGGGTGCATAATCGAGTCGGCGATCCGCCTCCGGGATCGTCGGGATTATTTCTTCCGAGCGCGCCCTCGCAGTCAGCCGCGTAGCGTCTTCCGGTGGCAGCACCCACCCGTGGCCGTCGCGGAAATAATGGCGGAAATCGCCGAAGTTCCAAAAGCCGTACCAGCCATGCACTTCGCGATGCCAGAGAAAAAAATTTGCGAATCGCGTCCAAGCCTCCCATGCGCGCGGCCAGTCATCCCGCGAGGGAGCGGGCAGGACCACGCCGGCATCTTCATACGTTTTCCAACCGCCGTAGAGCAGCGGGGGGCTCTGAAAATCCGCTGTGAGGGTTTCGGGATCGGTGAGGTCATCAAACACCGCCAGCATCTCATGCGTGCGCGACACGCCCACAAACAGGTCCTCGGGATCATACCGCATCGAGGTGAGATCATCGTCGCTCTCGGGTGCTTCGCCCTGCGCGCGGTGCAGCACTTCCGAATACCGTCGCACATCCATCGGCGCGGCGCTCTCGGGCCAGAGTTCAAAAAGGAGTCGTTCGTTTCCCACCCGCACGCGCTTCGGTTGCAGCTCGCGGGAATTGCGAATGACTCCCGTGCACTGAGGGTTTCCCGCCCATCCCGTGCCGGATCGCGTCTGCGCGGCACCGCCCGGCAGCGGAATAGCCAGGCCCATCGCGCGCAGAAAAGTCCGTCGCGGATTTTCAAACCGAAAAACGATTGAGTGGGTGATTCGCATCGCCGGAACGTCGGCGGAAAATTGGAATCGCAGGATGATCCGCTCCGGCGTGGCATTCGTGGTGAGGCCCTCCAGCCTCACTGTGCTGCGAAGGGGTCCGCTTTCTTCAACGGTGACCGTCTCAACGATCAACTCCCCCGCGTCGAGATGCCCGCCCGGGAACCGATGATCGCCAGGGAACGCCGCTTCCGGCTCGAGTTGAAAATCAACATACGCCAACCGGTCGCTGGTGACGCCGTTCACCGTGAGCCATCGCGCACCCGTTGAAAACGCCACATCCAGTCCCGCAGTCGAAACCCTGACGCCGTCCGCGTTTTCGATGACGTGCAGCCGGCCGCGTTGCGGCAGTCGGGCCGTCCCGGCGGAACGTCCGACAACAATCGGAAAGCTCTCCCCGTGCCGGGTCGTGATCCGCGGACCGCCCGAATTGTTTGAGCATGCCTTTTCCGGCATGGCAAAAACGAGCATCGCCCATTTCAACGATCCATCCGGCCAGAAGCCCAGCGGTTTCGCCTGCACTGGAACCTCGATCCCCGCCACCGAGACGGCAATCTCGCCGACATCCCGCAGGGTTCCGTGCGCGAACGGCCAGCCTCCTTCGACAAACGAAGGGAAAGCTTGATTCTTCGCCGCCGCACGCACCCATTCCGGTTCGCGCATGACGGATTCCGCCGGAGGCAGCTCCGTTACCGGATATCTCCCCGCAATGCGTCCGCGCTCCGCGCGCATCTCTTCGAGGTCGTCGTGGGCGCGCAGATGAATTTCATGCCAGACTCCAAAAACGCTTTTCTGCGAATTTTCCGGGAACGATGGCGAGACGATCTGGAATAGCAGTCGGGCTCCTGTAGTGAAGTCTGCCCGCAGGCTCATCGGCGCGGATTCTCGTAAGCGAGGAATCTCCATTGTGAGCGCTCGGCGCGAATCAGAAATTTGCAGCGAGGGCGCGGCGAGGCGGCCTGTGTGCATAGTCAGCGGACTGGTCGTTGCGCTTTCCGCCTTCCATAACCGGAAGGAATCCGCCGCCTCGAAATCAAGCGCATAGGTGCGCCAGATTGAAACATCCGGCTCCACGCAAAAACGTCCGGCCTTGTCGGTGTGAAATTCGTAGGCCGTGCGTTCGTCCCATTTCAACCCGTGATCGGTGCGGAAAAAAATCCGGGTGTCTCCAATGAAGGCAGGCGAAATTTCCCAGGTGAGCTCGCGAATGGCTTGGATTTCCGGGGAAGCGGGCGTTTCGATTTTTACGGCGGCAAGGATTTCCTGTGCCTCTCCGCCGCGGTATTCAACAATCGCCGGGTGCGCTCCCAGTCTGCCCTCAAGCCGCAGGCCGGAGCATTCCAAGGTTCCGACGACGAACCGGCTTTCCCCCAGAGCATCAGGGATGGCTTCCACGCGTTGCACGATAAAATCCACCTGTCCCACAGCGTCGCGCAGGCGGAGCGCGCTGGTTCCGGCCGGAGCGTGGACAAAGTCTCCTCCACCCCGCGACCAGCGAAGGATGCCGCCTCTCACGCGATCAATTTCGATTCGCTGCGCGTCCTGTTTACTCACGGAGATTTTTTGGCCCGCGTCATGTAGGGCCGCAGTCCGTCCACGTGTGCGGCGGAGAAAATTTCTTCGAGTGTGAGCAACCCGCAATCCAGCAGGGTGTCGAGTGTCCAAGGCGACTCCGTGCCGCCGCCTCCTGGCAATTCCACCATCAAGGGCAGGGCGCCGCTCGCATGATAGATCGCCGTATTTTGATCCAGAAAAGGTTTACCCAAGCCCGGCATTTCAGCCCAGCTTAAGCGGCGCACAGGCAGTTTCTCTCCAACCAATCGCGCCATCACTTGGCCCGCGATCCGGCTGAACAAATGCTGAAAACCCACCGGCAGATAGTGGTCCGGATATCCCATAATGCTCCCCGCATCGCAGTGAAAATTGACCACCGCGTCGGGGCGCATCTGCCGGTAATAACTCATCCAGGCCTTTGTCTCGGGCTGGGGTTTCTCCTGAAAGACGTCATATTGCAAATTCACCCCGCTGTCGTTGTAGTAGCTTCCCAAGTAACCGACCCGGGAAGGATCGAGCGGAAAAAAAGCCTTCTGTCCGCGATAGGATCCCGTGCTCCCGTCGGGATTGAGTCCGTGCGTGTTTGCGGTCAGAATGTCATTCGACACTCCGCCGGGGTTGGGTATCAGCCAGCGAGCGGCCCCATCGGGATTCAACCAAGGAACAATCACAACGCGCGACCGCAAAGCCAGCTCCGCCAGCCGGGGCCATGGCTTTCCCCGCAGATCGCAGCCGGTCTCCAACACCGAACAGAGATTCAACGCCGCCACCGTGCCTGTATTTTCTCCGCCATGGATTCCGCATTGGATCACCATCACGGGCTGCTTTCGAAGGCCCTCCCCATAAAATGACGCAGGAAAAATCTCCATCGCCGTTCCCTTGACCACTTCGCAGGCAAGCGAGGAATGCAGGCTGGACGAGGTTTTGCCCGGCAGTTCCTCGACCTCTCCATGCTCCAGCGCGACGATCTCCCGGCCTTCCGCGCTTTTTCCAATCACACGACGTTCCCACTTCGAGAGCGAGCCAAGGAATTTCTCAGCAAGCTTTGGCAGCGGAAGCCAGAAGTCGGGACAACTTTCGTGAGGCGACATGTCGCCGAAAACTTGACTGAACAACGCCGGGGAGTGTGGGATTTTCATGATTGGGTCTGACAGAATTAACAGAATAGGCCCGGGAGAACTCAACCTTTTCCGATTCGATCTGTTTCGATTAATCTGTCAAAAACGGCCTTGATCTCCAAGTATAAAAGAATGATTTATCATGTTTTATGCGTCTGGCACTCTGGACTTTGGGAAAAATTGATCCGCAGGGTATTTACAAAGTCCACACCTTTGCTTGACAAATTCCCGCAATCTTGTATTCGTTGTAAGGTGATTCTCCCTCCTTCAGCGATGTATTTATCTTGCAAATTACAGCTCAAAGAATAGGATATTAACTTAACTTCAAAACTTTCCAGCAAGCTGGTATATAAATTGCTCCGTTCCCTCCCTTATGAATGCGAGAAAAAAATCTTCACCAACAGACAGTCCCAGCGGATGGACGATTTCCAGCCGCCGACTGAAGATAACCCGGCGGTTTTCAACCGCACGCGACCGGGCAGCGTTTAGTCTGGTCGAACTCCTTACCGTCATGGCCATTTTAGCCTTGCTCTCGACGTTTGCAGGCTTGGGGTTGTCGTCGGTTTCCGGGGCCAGTCGGCTGGGAACCAGCCTTTTCCGAGCCGCTTCCTACATTGATCAAGCGCGCAGCTATGCCGTGGCTCACGGCACGTATGTGTATGTCGGACAGCGTTCCGTTGGGGGCGCTGATCCCGCGACGGAATTTATCGTGGTGGGCTCTCAAAACGGCGAGGATCTTTCCTCGCAGACGAACCTTGTTGTGGGCGCTGGAGACGTCGCCCTGCTGGCCAAGCCTTTGCTCACAAATCAGGTCAATTACTCGACGAACGCCCCGTCCGATGTGGTAAGACCCGCTGGAGCGGCCCTGAACACAGGCGATCAAAAGATCACCGCCAAGGGAAATGAATACCAGACTCTGCTGGCTTTTGGACCCTCGGGCACGGTGACTTTCGGGGGAGCCATCCCTTCGATAGTGGAGTTCGGACTCCGCCACTCCGGCAGAACCAGTAGCGTAGGGGTGATTCAAGTAGCGGGTCTGACAGGCATGAGCCGGGTGTATCAACAATGATTCCTCAGAGTGCATGTGCGTCCGCGACAGCCGCCCGGCGGCTGACTAGCCGTGCCTTTTCGCTGGTGGAAGTCGTTGTTGCCATCGGGGTGGTCGCCTTCGTCCTGATCGCAATTTTTTCCCTCACCAGCGTGAGCTTGAAAGTCAACCGCGACGCCGTGGAACAGATGCAGGCGGCCAATATCCTGACCGCCACGCTTCGGATGCGCCGCGCCTTCCCCTTCGAAACGAGCACCTCCACGGATGTGGGCCGGCTGGCGCTGGGCTCTCTCAGCAATGCATCTCCGGCGGGAGTTTATTTCACCAATTGGGTCAACGCATCTGGCCAGACCACAACCTCGAACTCACTAGACGCGGCTTTCCGCGTGCTTTCCCAGGTCACGACCAACTCCGTCACCCGCAGCAGCCAGGTTTTTCTGCGCATGGAATGGCCCGTTCGTTCCCCTGTCTCATCATATGAGGTCGCCACCGAAATCCTCTGGCCATGAACACAAGTGCCTTCCAATTTCATTGTCGACAAGAGAGAGCAAAACCAGAGGAACACACTTCTTGTCGTCGCGCCACTCCGTTGCCGTGTGCGTCCCAAGACGCCATTTCGCCGATCTCGCCCTTAGGCGTTCAATGTTCACCGTTCAATGTTCAACGTTCGGCAAAGCCCGCCGCTTTTACCCTTGTCGAACTATTGGTCGCCACCGCCATCCTGATGCTCGTGATGATCACCCTTGTTTCCGTTGTGAAAGCCGTTTCGGACATCTGGCTCGCCGGCAAGGCCCTCAACGACACCCAAATGACCGCCCGCGCCGGATTGGACCTCATCGGGCGCGACCTGCAATCCGCTATAAGATCTCCCCAACTCCCTGCCTTTACCGCTGATCGCCTTGTCTTTTTTACCCTCCGCCCTTCCTCCGCCGGCGGCAGCGCCACCAATCGCAGACTCACCTGTGTCGAGTATGCCGCCAATAGCTCGGGCCTCGTTCGCCTCGAAGCCGACCTCAGCGCTTGGGCGGGCGATCCTCTGCAAATCCCGCTCGGAGCCACCGATGTTCCCGGCTTCGCCCTGACATCCAATGTCCTCTCCTCAAACGTGGTCGCCTTCACCTACCAATTCCTCGGCACCAATGGCTCGTTCCAGACCACATCAACCGGCACAAACACTGTCGCAATCCGCGTCGGTATTGCCATCATGGATCAGTCCGCCCGCGATCAACTCAAACTCCTTGATGCGGAAGGCACTCTTTCCAATTCCCTCCAACTCGGAATCACAACCAACGGCCCGGTCGCCGCCTGGAAGGCGAATATGGACTCTGCGGGATGGAACAATCTCCCTCCAAAAGTTCGTGGCGGACTCCGCTTTTTTGAGCGAACCTACCCGGTGGGCTCTCTCTGATGAGCCCAATGACGCCTTCTAACCGCGGATGACGCTGGTGAAAAAACATTTCAAAAGCACCCAGCTCCAAACCGGCTCGGAAATAGCGGCAGTTGTGGAAGCCACCCGCAGATTCCGCGATCCGCGATCCGCGATCCGCAATCGAGGCATGGCCCTCGTCCTCGTCCTCACCGTCGTTGTCCTCATCACCATCCTCGTCGCTGCGTTCGCCTCGGTCGCCATGCTCGAACGCGCCTCGTCGAAAAATTATGCGGAAAGCATCCGGGCTGAGGAGATCGCGCGTGCGGGACTGGCCAATGTCATGACCGATCTTCGGAGCGAAATCTACGCGGGATCTCTTACCGTCAACGGGGCAAATGGGAGAGTGAATTTCGCGATGCCTCGCACGAACTGGACGATGATCCCTCAGACCAATATCAATGTAACCAACGCCCCTGCTCTGGTGCGCTTTTCGTCTCCAAACCAGCCGCAAAACTTTACCAATAGCGCGTGGTTCAACACGACCGCGCTCCCTCCAAACCGCGTTTCAGCGATCAATACAATGACTCCATCGAGAAACAGCCGCCGCGTTTCCCCCTCGGCTTGGCTGGCACCACAGTTTGCCCCAACCAACATCCCGGCCACCGTTGCCGCATTCACCAACACCCCGCCCTCCTGGACCTATCTGACGCGCTCAGGTGCCCGCGCCTTGTCCAACTCGGACCTTCCCGCCGCCGCGCAGCCCGCCCTTTCCAACACCAACTATGTCGTCGGCCGCTTTGCCTACAGCATCTATGACACCGGCGGAATGCTTGACGCCAACCTCGCCGGCGGCGCAGCCAATCTTTTGAGTCCAAGTTTCACTGCCAGCAAGAGTCACCTGGCTTTTGCCGACCTTACCCGCCTGGGCCTTAGCGCAAGCCAAGTCACCGCACTGGTTCAATGGCGAAATGCCGCAACAGCCGCGTCGTCCAATTCCTACGCCACCTACTTGCGTTCCACCGGACCACAGAACGGCTTCACGGTCAGCACGAACGGTGACCGCGCGTTCTTCTCCCGCCAGGATTTTCTCCGCTATGCCAGAGTCAATGGCTGGACCAACACCGCTCTCGCAAACATGTCCACCTTCAATCGTAACCCCGCCTCTCCCGGCCTGTTTCCCACCTATGACGCGGCAAAGTTTCTTACCACTGGTCCCGCGAGCAACCCTAATGCCACGAACGGATGGAACCCCACCAGCATCTACGATTTCCCTTATCGCACCCAGGCCACCAACAGCTCAACAACCAACACGAATGCCGCTTTTTTAGCCGTTCGTGATAGCAACGGAGCGCCCACCGCCAAGCAACGCTTCAATCTTGACCGCCTGCTCTGGGTTACCCGCGATGGCCCTATTGCCTTACTAAGCACATCCTCCACCACTTATACTTCTGCTGTCAATGCACTGGGGGCTACCCAGACGGCGGCTGATTTTCTTGCCCAAGGCACCGCCGCGAACATCCGAAAATCGTTCGGACTTGTCTGGAACAATAGCGCCCTGACCTGGGTGGCTGGCGCAGGGGAAACCGGCAAAATGTGGGTCTATTATTCGCCGACCGGCCCAACCAGCGATACCGGCGGCGTCAAGACCATCAAAACCCTGGGCCAAGTCGCTGCCGAAAACCGCGAGCCCGATCTCCTTGAGCTTCTCCAAGCCGCCGTGCCCAGAGGTTCCTTGGGCTTGGTGACAGGAAGTCAAAATGCAACGGATTTGGCAAATGCCAACCAGGAGCCCGGCGAGACCATGCGCAAGAGAAAAGGGTCGGGAAACGGGACGACTTGGGAACAAAGCAAGAACAACTCCACCGCGGAAATGCGCGTGGATGTGGACAACCAGATCGTCAACTCGCAACCGAAATACCAGATTTTCGCCATTGCCGCGAACCTCATTGACCAAGCCGATTCCGACTCATTTCCCACGACCCTGCGTATCAATTCAGAAAACTTATATGGGATTGAAGATATCCCGCGACTCTTCGGTGCGGGGCTTTTCACCTTCCGTCCCCCGGCTGGCAATGCGGTCACTCCGAGTGATGGTGGCGCTTTTGTCCATCAGATGGCAGTTGTGTCGGTCTGGAATCCGCATCTCCCCGCACTCACCACGCCAACGGAAGCTCCCACGACGTTCCGGGTGATTTGTCGATTTGGTTCGGGCGGGTTCTACTTTCGCCCTCCGGCGGCGAGTAGCGACCCGAATCTTTTTCCCAGTCGGCTTTACGGTGCTTCCTATCGAGGCGTGGCTTACAACGAACCAATCGCGTATCGTCGGGTCGGACGTGATTTTGCGGGTAATCCAGCATGGATTCAATTCGACTCAACTTTCTCAAGCGGCATGAGAGAGCCGGTCATGCTCATCCCTCCGGGCAACGTTACGTGTTCGGATCCCGCTCGTGACCGCCTGACGATTTCCGGCAACGTTACAATGGATGTCACCGGTATGCGCACGGGTTACATCGAAGTGCCGGACACTGAACAGGCCGTTCCCGATTGCTTCGCAAGGCCTGATCGTTTGCCGCGCGTTGCTGACCAGCCTGCGCTCCCCGCTCCTCCCGTTCCTCCTCCCGTAGTTGACGCCCCCGATCCACTATATACTAACGCCTTTTTACGCCAGGTTTTCTGGGACAATCCCAGTTTCATGAACTTAGAACTCCAATACCTCGATCCAACCAATGTCTGGCGCACGTATGATGCCATCTATAGCTTCAATCCTCCTGCGCCTCAATTAGGATTCAACTATTTACTGCCTGCCGATCCCGATTACCATTCAGTCATGCTCAGCGGCATTGTTCCA
>JBBRHN010000042.1:0-10946 GCA_038222685.1 Chthoniobacterales bacterium
TTGCCGCCAAGATTTTCCTTCACATAGAGGTTTTTGTAGTTCGGCTCAATGCAAGGAGTCGTTCCCATGATATTAGAAATGGTTGCCGTAGGGGCAATCGCCAACACATTGGAATTCCGCATCCCGTGGGCTTGGATTTTGGCACGAACAGGTGTCCAGTCCATTTTTCCCCCGCGAGGGACGTCGATTTTGCTCCCGCGCTCTTTCTCCAAAATGTCGATGGTATCCTGAGGCAACAATCCGCGATCCCACTTCGAGCCCCGGAACGAGCTGTAAGCCCCCCGCTCTTTGGAGAGATCGCTGGAAGCCGAGTAAGCATAGTAAGCAATAGCCTCCATGAACTCGTCGTTAAAGTCCACAGCCTCGTCGCTCGCGAAGTCGAAACCGCGCTTGAAGAGTGCGTTTTGCACACCCATGACTCCGAGTCCGATAGGACGGTGACGCAGGTTGGAACGTTTGGCCGACTCGGTCGGGTAAAAGTTAATATCGATGACGTTGTCGAGTGCCCGCACAGCCACCGTAATCGTCTCACGCAGCATCTCGTGATCGAGCGAACCGTCCGCCGCCATGTGCGTGTCGAGAACGATGGAACCGAGATTGCAAACCGCGGTTTCATCTTCGCTCGTGTTCAGCGTGATTTCGGTGCAGAGGTTTGACGAGTGGATGACACCAACGTGATCCTGCGGACTGCGAAGGTTGCAGGGATCTTTGAAAGTGATCCATGGATGCCCGGTCTCCAAAAGCATCTTTAGCATTTGTTTCCACATCTCGATGGCCGGGACTTCCTTACCGACGATTTTCCCCTCCTGTGCCAAGCCCTCGTAATAAGCATAGCGTTCTTCAAATTTGCGTCCATAAGCGTCGTGCAAATCCGGAACCTCGTTCGCGCGGAACAGCGTCCAGTTTTGGCGTGCCTCCATGCGCTTCATAAAGAGATCAGGAACCCAGTTGGCTGTGTTAAGATCGTGAGCGCGGCGGCGGTCGTCACCAGTATTGCGACGAAGCTGGAGAAAATCCTCAATATCGTTGTGCCAGGATTCAAGATACGCGCAGCCGGAGCCTCGGCGTTTACCACCTTGGTTAACGGCGACGAGTTGATCGTTGTGGAGCTTGAGAAAGGGGATGACGCCTTGGCTCTCGCCGTTTGTTCCCTTAATGTAACTGCCCGTGCCGCGGACGGATGTCCACGAACCACCGAGGCCGCCAGCCCATTTCGAAAGGTAGGCGTTGTCAGCAATTCCGCGCTGCATGATCGACTCGATCGAATCGTCCACCTTGTAAAGGTAGCAGCTCGAGAGCTGACTGTGCAAAGTCCCGGAATTGAAGAGCGTCGGCGTGCTCGAGCAAAACCGGCGGCTCTTGTAGAGATTGTAAAGGCGGACGATCCAATCTTCGCGGTTCGATGGTTCGTCGATAAAGAGGCCCATCGCGACGCGCATCCAGAAGAATTGCGGAGTCTCCAGACGCCGGGCTGGCTTGCGTGTCTTGTCGATGATGAGATAGCGATCAAAGAGCGTTTGGATCCCGAGATAGTCGAAGTCCATGTCCGCCGTCGGATCAATCGCATCGGCCAGCACGTCGAGATTGTAGGAGAGCAGCTTGGGCGAGAGGCGTTCGATAGCAACTCCATGGCGAAGATACCCTTTGAAGGCTTTGCGGTGTGCGTCGCGGAGTCCATCGATTCCGTCGCGTGTGATCTTCCAATCCAACGACTCCTCGTAGATATAAGAGAGTAAAATGCGGGCGGCAAACTTAGCGAAGTCGGCGTCGCGCTCGATGAGCGTGCGCGCGTTGAGGATGATCGTATTTTTGAGGATATCCTCCGTGACCTCAGAGCCGATCGATCTGCGCAACTCACGTTCGATTTGCGATGCATCGAGGCAGAGATCGAGGCCGATCATGCCGAACTGAATCCGGCGTTTGAGCTCAGAGCCGTCCCAGAAAACATTGAGCCCGTCGCGCATGGTCACGACGATCAGAGACTCCTGCTCCTCGGTGGACTCGGAAGCGGCGGGGGCCTCCTGATCACGAAGCCGCGAGCGCTGGGCGCGGTAAAGAATGTAGCTCTCGGCGACTTTGTAGTGTCCCTGGCGCATAAGCTCTTCCTGCACCATGTCCTGCACGTCTTCGATGTGGACAAAGGCGTGATCGCGCGTTTTTACGCGCTCAGAGATGGCTCGCGCCACTTCGACGGCGCCATCTGCATCTTCCCTCGTCGAGAGAAACGCCTTCCGGACGGCGGTTTCGATTTTGGCTTCAATCCACGGCACCACCGACCTGTTCCGGCGAATGAGCCGAACTGTCACCGGAGACGGTGCAAACTCGTCGTCGAGATTGATGGAAACCGAGCGAACGGACCGCTTAAAGACTAAGCTTTTGGCGACATCGTGCGCATCGTTTTCGATCAACGCTTTTTCTATGAGCAACGAGAGATCGTTCTCCGAGAGTTTGAGTCCACTTCCCTCGCGCGATTGCTCCAGAAGGCGCGTGGCGACGGAATGGGCAACATTAGCGACAAACCCGCGGTTTTCTTCGTTAAAAATATCCTTCTCCTCACGCGACAGCAACAGATCCGTCAACGCAGCACCAATTTCGTCCGCCACATCGGCGAGTCGGAACGCATGCTCCTCGCCCGATCCGTGAGAGATCACGATGTCGGAATAGGAGGCCAACTCCGAATCCACGGTGCTCGGCCAGTCAAAGCCTGGCTTTTGCTCGCGGGGGATGGAAACAAGGCGTTTGAGGGCGATGTCTTCGTCGAGTGAGATGTGTCGGATCATAGGAGTTTTAAGTTTAGAGGATTAAGTTTTAAGTGGCGGTAATGGGAGGGTCTTAACACTTTCAACTTAAGACCTTAGACTTTGTTTTATAGATCGTCGTCGGAAACTCCGGCGAGATCGGTGGCGCGGCGGTATTCGGTCACTCGACCTTCAAAGAAGTTGGTTTCTTTTTTGATTTCCATCATCTCGGAAAGCCATGGCAGCGGATTGGCGAGCTGAAGATTGAGAGGTTCGAGCCCGACTCCCTCCAGGCGCCGGTCTCCGATGTAGTCAATGTAAGTGGCGAACTCCTCTGCCGTGAGCCCAACGGCGGAGACGGGGAGGCAATCGAGAATGAATTGTTTCTCAAGCGAGACGGCCTCGCGCATGGTGTTGCGAAGATCTTCGCGGAACTCTTCCGTCCAGATGTCCGGATTTTCGTCTACTAAGTCTTGGAACAACTGGCGAAGGAGCTCGATGTGGTTTGACTCGTCGCGCAATGTGTAGCTAAACATTTGCCCGATGCCCGGGAACTTGTTTTGGCGGTAGAGAGCGAGAATCATGCCGAAGAGGCCGTAAAACTGAGTGCCTTCCATGCATTGGCCGAAGAGAAAAACATTCTTAGCAAAGGCCTGTTTGTTCGCCGTCGTCGTAAGATCCATATCACGGCGCATGATCTGGCTGTTACTCACGACGAAATCGGTTTTGCGCTTGATCGTTTCGACGTCTTCGAACATGGCCTCGCACTCGTGGGGATTAATCCCGAGCGAACTGATCATATAAACGAGCGAATCGGCGTGAATGTTTTCCTCCTGCGCGTGACGTCCGAGAACGAGCTTGAGTTCGGGTGCCGTCACCGCTTCCCGGATCACATTCAGGATGTTGTCGCCGACGATGCCCTCAGCAGCCGAGAAGTAGCCGATGCCCATTTTGATAATCCACCGCTCCACATCGGAAATGAGCCCTGTCGTGTCGCGCCAGTGCTCGCAATCCTTTTGCATTTGGATGTCTTCAGGCTCCCAGTGGTTGGCCTTCATCGTTTTGTAGAGATCGTAAGCCCAGTGGTATTTCAGCGGCAGGATGTTGAAAAACATCGTTTGGCGGCCGTTGATGACGCGTTTCGATGCGTATGCTGCTTCTGCTTTGTCCCGGTCGAGAACGAATTGGCGGTCGCCAATGGTGATTGTAGTAGTAGCCATAATGTGTGTTTTTTTTCTTTGTTATTTACGACATCCGCCGGGGGAGCAGAACACTGGAAAATCCCTCGTTCGCTCCCATATCCAGACGCGGGGTGCAGATTCTCAGAAAAACCACAAACCGTCAATAAAAATCCGCCATATTGTGGTCAAAAAAGCGACAACCACTACATATAGTGCTTTTTGGCAAACCCGCGATTCGCGGAAAAATCGTCATTTGGCGTTGATTGAGAACGAGTTTTGCAGAAGCCCGCGCACGAGCCCCCGTTCAATTTTCGCCTTAAACCTGACACCGTGGCTGTTGCTTACTTTCTAAACCAGCCTCCAGTTGCCTGAATGGGGACGAGACTCGCCGACGATCTCACCCAGACGGCGATTCCGGAAATCCCTTCGGGCGTCGCTGTGGGAAGTGTGAGCCGCGCCTTGAACTCGCCCTGCGCTCCCGGGACCATGGTGCTCTCGACGAGTCCCAACACGACAAAATCATGTTGCAGTTTTCTCCCCGCGTTCTCGCCTCTGGAAACGTTCGTAACAATGTCGCGACCGAGTGCTGCGATCTCGACGACAAGCCGATCGGCTTGTTTTTGCGTCGGGGTGAAGGATACCTCCACCTCGCCGGACTCGAACGCACGCGCTTGGAGTCGACCAACTTTAGTCTGCGAAAGTGCCGGCAGACGCTCATCGCGCCGCCATTCGTTGCCATCAACCACAAAGGCCGGAGTGTAAACGGTCGAGGAATTCCAACGCGCCGCGTGATCACGCTGCCGCAGAGTGTATTTGGCGGAGGCGAATCGATCTGGCCAACCGAGGTTGTTCCAGTAATCGACATGAAACGCCACCGGAACAAACTGCTTCCAGAGTCCGGATTGTCCTTTAAGCTGACCCAGCCAGATCTCCGCGGTAGGGCAACTACTGCACCCCTCGGAAGTGTAAAGTTCAATCAGAGGAACTTTTTGTTCCGGGCTTTCGAATGCGCCTTCAAAAGCTTGAGTGGTGCGAGCGGTGATAAGAGTCAATGCGACGGCGACGAGTGTGTGGGTCATTCTGGTTGGTCGCATGATCTGACGATACCTTACATGGCGTCACGCTGCAATTGGCTTCGAAGCTAAGCACTGCGGCCACGTTGGAAAACGGGATGATCAAGAAATGCGGCAGGGGCCACGTTCTCCTTGCGCACAAAACCCACGTCTCGATTGGTGCGTCATCGCAAGTGCGCCGTGCCTACCATCCTGCCTCACGATTGTCGCGCATCGTTTGCCAGAACTCCTCTGTTCGGACGGGTTGCAGTCGCGCGTTTTCGACGATGGGCGGTCAGGTGCCGTTGGCTACATTTTGCGCCCGGTGGCTGCGAGGAAAGGCTGGATGCTGGCGACAAGCTCCTCGAAGGCGGCGAAGTCCACCTGCTGTTGCCCGTCGCTCATGGCTTCGGCGGGGTTGGGGTGGACTTCGATGATGAGTCCGTCGGCATCGACGGCCACGGCACCGCGGCAGAGGGCGATGACGAGATCGGAGCGTCCGCAACCTTGGCTGGGATCAACGATGACCGGGAGGTGCGATTCTTTTTTTGCGATGGCCACGGCGGCGAGGTCGAGGGTGTTGCGCGTGTAGGTCTCGAACGTGCGAATACCCCGCTCGCAGAGGAGGACGTTGGGGTTGCCGTGGGCGAGAATGTATTCGGCCGCGAGAAGCCATTCTTCAATGCGTTCGCTCATGCCTCGCTTAAGGAGAATGGCCTTGCCGGACTTCGCGCATTCGATGAGGAGTTGGTAGTTTTGCGCATTGCGCGCGCCGATTTGGAGAATGTCAGCCGTGGCCGAGACATGCTCGACATCGCGTTCGCTCAGGACTTCGGTGACGATCTTGAGTCCGGTCTCTCGCTTGGCGAGTTCGAGCAGGCGGAGTCCTTCTTTGCCGAGGCCCTGAAATTCGTAAGGCGACGTGCGAGGCTTGTAGGCGCCGCCGCGAAGAATCGTCGCGCCGGCGGCCTTGACGGCGCGCGCGGTCGAGAGCAATTGCTCCTCGCTTTCGACGGAGCAAGGCCCCGCCATGAGCGCGAAATGTCCGCCGCCAATCTTGACGCCGTCCACATCCACGATCGTGTCATTCGGACGCGACTCGCGGCTGGTGAGTTTGTAGCGTTTCTGGACTCGCAGGACGCTCTCGACCTGTGGAAAAGCCGAGAGCGATTCGAGATTCTGGTGCGTGCGCTCGTCGCCGATTGCCGCGATGACGGTTTGGGTCGCACCGTGAATCGGCGCGGGTTCGTAGCCGAGTTTGGAAACTTCGGCGATGACTTCATCAATGGCAGATTGCGAGGAATGGGGGCGAAGGACGATGATCATGAGGTCAAGTTGCCCGGGATCGCCCGTCCGCTCAATCGAAATTCCCGTCGTGCCGATTTTCAGACTGGCTCCGAAGCCGGGGATGGGTATGGTTTTCTGGAAAAAATGAAATCCACTGACCCGCGTATCAAGGCACTCGCCTCCGAGGTAGCGACTGGAAAGTCCGTCGAGTTAATCGCGGACTTGATGGAGACCGCGCTCCAGCTCGGACGCGACCGCGCCAGCATGGCCGAGCTCAAACTCATGAGCCGCGCCTTGCGGGAGATGCGTTACGCCGCGAGCGTTTTCTCGCGTTACCAAGGCGTGCGCAAAGTCGCTGTCTTTGGCAGTGCGCGAACCAAGCCGAACGAGGCTGAGTATATCCTCGCGAGAACGTTCGCGGAAAAAATTGTCGCCCTCGGCTACATGGTTATTACAGGTGGCGGCGACGGCATTATGGGAGCGGCGCAGGAAGGTGCCGGCGCTGAAAAAAGCTTCGGCCTCAACATTCGCCTCCCTTTTGAGCAGAGCGCGAACGAGGTCATTCTCGGCGATCCGAAACTCATTAACTTCAACTACTTTTTCACCCGCAAGCTCAACTTCGCCAAGGAGACAAACGCGTTTGTCCTCTTGCCTGGCGGCTTCGGCACGCACGACGAGGGCTTTGAAGTCATCACGCTCATGCAGACGGGAAAAATGCCGATCGTTCCCATCGTGATGCTGGATCGCCCGAACGGCCATTATTGGGAAACCTGGCGGCGGTTTATCGACAACGACCTCCTCGACCACGGGCTGGTCTCGCAGACCGACTTTCATCTCTTCCACATCACCCACGACCCCGACGAGGCCGCGCGCATCATCACTCAGTTCTACAAAAACTTTCACTCCTACCGATGGGTGCGCGAAAAAATGGTCGTCCGCATCCAAAAGCCGCTCACGCCCGATGCCGTCGCCGATTTGAACAGCCGCTTCGACTCGCTCTTGGTCGCCGATCGTATCGTGCAAACCACGCCGCTCGCTGAGGAACGTGACGACCAACACATCGCCCACCTGCCGCGCATCGTCCTCACCCCGCGCAAGCACGACTTCGGCGCAATCCGCGTCTTTCTTGACGCCATCAATAACGCCGCGACCGAACCATGAACCGACGCGCTTTCCTCGGCCTCCCCGCCGTTGCCGCCACCGCCAGTGCGGCAGATAAAAAAGTCTCCCCGGATCGCGTCTTTGGGAAAATTCAGTTCGTCACCAGTTTCCCAGATTTCAAAGTTCAGGTTGTCGAGAGTTTTCCCGACCTGAAAGTCGAGATCGTCGAGAGTTTTCCCGACAAACCCGGCAAGTGGCAGATCGTGAGCTCGTTTCCGGATTTCAAAATCCAGATTGTCTCGTCGTTCCCGGATTTTAAAATCCAGTTCGTGAAAAACTTCCCCGGACCGGCGTGAAATTCACTTCCCGTATCGCCGCCGGATACGTTCGAGATAAAAAAATCCGCCGGGAATGCCCCACGCGATGTAAACGAACATTCCCATGATCGAGATGAGGAGCCCGATCCCCTGTGTGACCCCACAAAGCTCGGACAGCAATTGCTCAAAAAGAGCCTCCCGCACGCCGATGCCATTGAGGCTGATCGGCAATGACGAAATTGCCGTCACCAGCGGCATGATCGACGTCATGTCCAAAAAGCTTACCTTGTTCGTGAACGCCAGCGCGACGAAGTAAAACGCACCAAAATACGAGAGCAACATCGGGATCGTGTAGAATGCGCCCCAGAGCGCCTCTCGGCGGTTTTCAATGCACAGCTGCCACAGCGTTGAGAGTTTGATGATCTGCGCACGCAACGGAAACTTCGCAGGCAGACGGTGGATGAGATGGCGGCTCGTGAGCATGAACGAGGCAATGAGACCGATCCCCATCGCGAACAGCACGATGGCAAAAATCTTCATCGTGTTGCCCACCGCAAAACTCGCTGCGAACCAATCGCTCCGCGCCCACGCAAATCCCAACCCCATCGCCACGAGCACGAGGACCGCAAGCAAGCGATCGATCGCCACGCTCAAAAAACCCGCCGTCCGGTGCTCCGGATGATCTTTCATCAAATACAGCACCCGCACCACGTCGCCGCCCGTCGTGCCCGGCAGAAACTGGTTAAAGAATGCCCCGATAAAAAACAGCCGGGTCAGTTCCGGTAGCTTCACCTCGAAATGCAGCATCTTGAGAAAAAGCTGCCATCGCAGGATGCCAAAAAACTCGCACAGACCTGCCGAAACCATCGCCGCGATCAACCATCGCCAATCGGCCTCTTGCAACGCCGTCCACATCGTGGCTCGGCGAGCCGGGTCGTGAAAAAGCCACCAAAGCAGGCCCACGGTAACGACCACCTGCAACGCAGTCAGCAAGTGTGAGCCAAGCCTCCGGCCTTTCTTTTCACATGACCCATCCGGGCTCGCGAGCTGCTCGTTTTTCATCAACCCCAGAACCGTATCCCGAGAACCCCGCGTCCGGCAATCGCGAAGCGAAGGCGCGCGATCAGACGGTCACGCCAATGGCTTCTTTCGCCGAGGCGACGGTGTATTCAAGGTTCATGCGCGCGATGAATGCGGCGGGAATCCCTGCCGGGCAGACGGCTTCGCAGGCATAGTAGTTCGAGCAATTTCCGAATCCCTCTTCGTCCATCTTGCGCACCATGTTGAGCACGCGGCGTTCGCGCTCGGGTTTGCCTTGCGGGAGCATGCCGAGGTGCGTGATTTTTGCGCTGACAAAAAGCATGGCGGAGCCGTTCGGGCACGCCGCAGCACAGGCACCACAACCGATGCAAGCGGCGGCATCCATGGCCTGATCCGCGACCACTTTCGGAATCGGCACAGCATTTGCATCCGGTGCGGATCCACTGCGTTCGCTGATGAAGCCTCCGGCTTGAATGATGCGGTCGAAGGCGGCGCGGTTAACGACGAGATCGCGCTCGACGGGGAACGAATCCGCGCGGAAGGGCTCAATCGTGATGACTTGGCCCTCGCGAAATTTCCGCATGTAGAGCTGGCAAGTCGTGCCACGTCCGGGACCGTGCGGAACCCCGTTGATCGTAAGCGAACAGGTTCCGCAAATGCCCTCGCGGCAATCGGAATCAAACTGGATCGGCTCGATGCCTTTTTTGGTGAGACCTTCATTGACGATATCGAGCATCTCTAAAAAAGACGCCTCCGCCGGTATGTTGTCCGCCTCGTATTGCTCGAGTTTTCCCGCACTATTCGCGCTCTTTTGACGCCAGACTTCGAGGTAAAATTTCATAATGGTTGATCGTTGAGAGTGGCCCGAACCTATTTGTAGCTTCTCGTCGCGAGTTTGACCTGCTCGTAGGTCAGGGGTTCCTTGACCAGGGTGGCGGGCCGACCTTCGCCTTCGTATTTCCAAGCGGAGACATAAGCGTAATCATCGTCATTGCGGAGGGCTTCGCCTTCGGGGGTTTGGAACTCCGTGCGGAAATGACCGCCGCAGGATTCGTTGCGATCGAGGGCGTCGAGGCACATGAGTTCGCCAAACTCCAGAAAATCCGCGACGCGGCCTGCGCGCTCGAGTTCCATGTTGATGCCATCGGGGCTGCCGAGAATTTTGAGGTTGGACCAGAATTCTTCGCGGAGTTTGGGGATTTTGCGCAGCGCTTCTTCGAGGCCGGCTTTACTGCGGGCCATGCCGCATTCATTCCAAATGATCAGACCAAGTTCGCGATGGAAGCTGTCCACGGTGCGGGTGCCTTTGATGTCGATGAGCTTTTGCACGCGGGCTTTAGTGGAGGCGATGGCTTCAACGAAGGCGGGGCCGTTGGGATCGACCTTCTTGCCGAACTGCGTGGTCATGTATTCGCCGAGCGTGTAGGGGATGACAAAGTAGCCATCGGCGAGACCTTGCATCAGGGCACTAGCACCGAGGCGGTTGGCTCCGTGATCGGAAAAATTTGCCTCTCCCAAGACGTGAAGCCCGGGAATGTTGCTCATCAAATTGTAGTCCACCCAAAGCCCGCCCATCGTGTAGTGGACGGCGGGATAGATTCGCATCGGACGCTCGTAGGCGTTCTCGCCGGTGATGTTTTTATACATCTCGAAAAGATTGCTGTAACGCTCCTCGACGACATTTTTTCCGAGACGTTCGATGGAGTCTTCAAAGTCCAGATAGACACCCAGCCCGCCGGGACCGACTCCGCGCCCCTCGTCACAAACTTCCTTCGCCGAGCGCGAGGAAATATCGCGCGGAGCGAGGTTTCCGTAGCTGGGGTATTTGCGCTCGAGAAAATAATCGCGATCCGTTTCGGAGATATCCTGCGGTGCCTTGCCTGCGTCTTCCTTGCGTTTCGGCGCCCAGATGCGGCCGTCATTTCGAAGGGACTCCGACATGAGCGTGAGCTTCGATTGATACTCGCCGCCGACCGGGATGCACGTGGGGTGAATCTGCGTGAAGCAGGGATTGGCAAAAAGCGCGCCGCGTTTGTGCGCGCGATAGGTGGCCGTGACATTGCATCCGCGCGCGTTGGTCGAGAGGTAAAATACGTTCCCGTAGCCGCCCGTGCAGAGCAAAACAGCGTCGCCGGCGTGCGATGAGACTTCGCCCGTCGTCATGTCGCGAACCACGATGCCTTTCGCGTGTCCGTCAACCACGACGAGATCCATCATCTCGGTTTTTGG
>JBBRHN010000043.1:0-10656 GCA_038222685.1 Chthoniobacterales bacterium
GCTCATCGTCAGTGCCTCCTCCTGATCGTGCGTCACAAAAACAAACGTGATCCCGAGCCGCTTCTGCAATTGCTTGAGCTCCACACGCATTTGCGCGCGCAACTTCGCATCCAGCGCGCTCAACGGCTCGTCGAGGAGCAATACCTTCGGCTCGCACACAATCGCCCGCGCCAGAGCCACTCGCTGGCGCTGCCCGCCGGACATCTGCGCGGGTTTGCGATCCACAAAAGCTCCCAGCGATGTCATCTCCACCACGCGATCAACCCGTGACTTGATCTCCGCCGCCGGCACTTTCTTCATCCGCAACCCAAACGCGATGTTCTCAAAAATCGTCAGATGCGGAAACAACGCATAACTCTGGAATACCTGATTCACGTCCCTCCGATATGGCGGATCCATCGTCACATCCTTACCGGCAATCAAAATCTGCCCCGTCGTCGGTGTGTCAAACCCGCTGATCAACCGCAAACACGTCGTCTTCCCGCAACCCGAAGGCCCGAGGAACGTCATAAACTCCCCTTCTCTGATCTCGAAGTTCACATCAAAAAGTGCCGTGTAACTCCCAAACATTTTTCCAACTCCACGAAGTTCGACCATGCCTGCCATGGGACAAGACCCTACCGACTCCGCCCCTGAAACGCCATGAATTTTCCGCCCCGGTTCCGCTTCACAAAAAATGCTTGCAGATATTTAACTTTCAGTATTTCCTGAAACTATGAGCGATACGAATTCTTTAGATACCTTGGAACTCGCCCGCGAAGACTTTGTCTCCCAGTGGGGTACAATCGGGAGCGCGTGGGGCATCAACCGCACGATGGCGCAAATCCACGCTCTGCTTCTCACCGCGCCCGCGCCGCTGAGCACGGACGACATCATGGAAGAACTGAAAGTGAGCCGCGGCAACGCGAACACCAATCTACGCGATCTTGTCGGCTGGGGTCTCATCCGGCCTGTTCTACGCAAGGGCGAACGGCGCGAGTATTTCGAAGCCGAAAAGGACATTTGGAAAATGTTCTGCATTATCGCACGGGAACGCAAACGCCGCGAGATCGTGCCGGCAATGGAAGTGCTGAAGGGCTGCGCCGACCGCACGCGCGGCCTCAAAAGCGCCGAGGCCCGCGCCTTTCAGGAGCAAATGCAGTCCCTATTAGAGTTCCTGCGCCTCGGCGAACGCGTGCTCGAACATATCGCCGGCTCCGAGCAAAGCCGCGTCATGAAACTCGCCGCGAAAATGATTCACTAAAACAACCCGAACAAACAAAACCACACCATGAGCAACATCATCCTCACCTACACCCTCTACCTCATCCTCAGTCTCGGACTTACCATCTGGGTCGCACGCACGCTCTGGAAAAACGGACGCCCCTTTCTCCTCGACTGCTTTCACGGCAACACGGAACTCACCGACAGCGTCAACCACTTGCTCGTCGTCGGGTTCTATCTGGTCAACGTGGGCTTTGTTGCCCTGTTCCTAAAAATTGGCGGCGAGGTCGAGGGAGCACGCAGCGTCTTCGAGGCGCTCGCCGGCAAACTCGGCGTCGTGCTCCTCGTGCTCGGGTTCATGCATTTCTTCAACCTGCTCGTCTTCGCCAAAGCCCGACGCGCCGCGCTCCGTGGCCAACCGCCCGTGATTCCCTCGAATCATTTTCGCCCCGTATGAAAATCGTCCTCGCCGGCGGCACGGGCCAAGTCGGTCGCCTCCTCGCACGAGCCTTCACGGCATCGAACGATTTGAACTGACGACCCGCATCTCGGGATACGAACGCCCGTTTTTGTTTTCGGACGAGCTCGTGAGCGGTCCGTTCCGCGCTTTCGGCCATAGATATGAGTTTCGCGAACTCAGCAGCGACGAAACGCTTTTCGTCGACCGCTTCCACTTTGCGAGCCCGTATCGATTGATCGGAAAACTGATAGATCGATTTGTTCTCAAATCGCAGTTGGAGAAAGCACTTCGTGCGCGAGGCAAGGCCCTGCGCCTTCTTGCAGCCGAGCGTTGAATCACCCCTGCGCCGCAAGGACGCGGGCGATGGTGCTGGTGGTGGAGCGGCCTTCGACGAGGTCGGCGAGGACGACGCGTCCGCCGTGCGATTCGACGATGTCGCGGCCGCTGACGTAGTGCGCCCAGTCTTTGCCTTTCACGAGAACTTGGGGGAGGATTTTCGCGATAAGATCCTTGGGTTCGTCTTCGTCGAAAATGACGACAAAATCCACTGCGCGCAGGGAGGCGAGAACAAAGGCGCGGTCGGCTTCGGGATTGACCGGGCGGGTGGGGCCTTTATTGCGGCGGACGGAGGCGTCGCTATTGAGGCCCACGCAGAGGGCACCGCCTTGGGCGCGGGCGAAGGCCAGATACTCCGTGTGGCCGCGGTGGAGGATGTCGAAACACCCGTTTGTAAAGACCAACTCCCGGCCACCGGCCACAATCCGGTCGCGCTCGGCACGCGCATCCGCCACACCCAGAATGCGCGGCATAATCATTTGCGCGAGGCCTGGAGCGTTTCGTAATTGGAACGCACGTTGACGACATGCGGATCGCTCTCAGGGACGAACGCCGCGTAAGTTTTTAAGGCCGCACGGTAAAATGAATCGGCCTTGTCGACGTTTCCACTCGAATGGTAAAGCACAGCCAGATTGGCGAGCGACTGGGCGACGTCGGGGTGCATCGCACCGAAGAGTTTCTCGCGAATCCCGAGAGCACGCATGTGAGCATTTTCAGCAGCAACCCAGTCGCGGGCTTCGGTTTGAGCGACGCCGATGTTGTTGCAGGCCAGGGCGACCTCGGGATGGACTTCGTTGTAGAGACGCGCGGAGAGTTCGACGGCTTCGGCATAATAACCGAGCGCCTTATCGAGATGCCCGGTGCGTTTCTCCAACGCGGCAAGATTGCTCAACAGCATGCAGTGCTGGGAATGGTCGTGGGCATCCTCGAAAAATGTCAGCGCCTCTGAGTAGAGGTCTCGAGCGAGTTGCTCCTTGCCTTGATGGTCGAGCAGGAGAGCAAGCTTCGTCGCCACACGCGCCGCACCACTCGATTCGTTGCGCTCGCGGTGGCGTGCGAGGGATTCCTCAAAATCCCTCACTGCGTCGTCAAGAAATCCCGAGGCTTGGCAAACGTCGCCGGAAATCTCAAGCGCATCGGTGAGCCTCGGACTGTTGGCTCGGAAGACCTGAACCGCCGCCTCGCGAAACTTATCCGCCGCCGCCCGATGTTGCTCTCGCGGGGATAGCGTGCGTTGTTCTTCGAGGTCGCGGCAGAGAACGTCCCACAAATTGGCAGTCGTCTGCATCTATGCAACACTACCTCACGCAACGGCTCTCAGGCGAGCAAAAAGTCACTGTGTTGCGAGAAGTTGCACTGCGGCGGCCCTGGACTCCGGGACTTTGCCACAATACGCCGCCAAAACACCGAGCGCAGGCTTTCGTTCCTCTATGATGCCCAGCACCCGGCAAAGCTCGGTCTCAAAATGACCCAGCGCGCGCGCCGTGGCCGGTTTTTTTCTCAGGTGCTCGACGGCCCGCAGGAGGAGATCAAAAAGTTCCGGCGAGGCGTTCCCGGCCTCCGTGCAGAGATCCACAAGCTCGGCAAAATACCCGAGCAGAAAGACATTCGCGCACGGCACACTCCCGGCATCGAAGGGCGCTACAAGCCGGACTTCGCTCAGCGTGTGCAACGTGCCTGCTCCGCGGGCATGCACATACCCGATCTCGGCGTGATAAAATAAATCGACCTTGCCGGCGAGGGAGCTTTTCGGACGCCGCGCGCCTTTCGCCATCAGGCGCAGCTTGCCCGCATGCGGCGTCAGCCAGGTCGTGATGAAGCTCGTGTCGCTCCACAAATAACGCCGAATCAGAATTCCCTCCGCTTGCTGCATCACAACATCGTGACAGAAGCCGAATCAAAAAACAGGACTGGATTCGACGGCGTCGGCGGGAATACCTTGCTACGATGCGTATCAAAGCCCTGCTGCTCGCTCCCGAGCATCTCGTGGAATCCGTGTTCCCAGAGTCTGTCATCAGCGAGTTCGAACGTAGCGCGGCGTTCCTCGGCAACCCCCTTGAACCCTCTCTCTGGAAACAAGCTCCCGATCGGCTCTCCGAGGCAGAGGTCATCGTCGGGACTTGGGGCATGCCAAAACTTGACGAAGAGTTTCTCGCCGCCGCCCCGCAGCTCCGCGCCGTGTTCTACGCAGCCGGCAGCGTGAAAGGATTTGTCTCCGAAGCCAGTTGGGCGCGCGGAATCACTATCTCGAGCGCATGGGCGGCCAATGGCGTGCCCGTGGCGGAATACTCACTCGGCACAATTCTCCTCAGCCTCAAAAGGTTCTGGCACTTCACCCGCGCCATGCGCACACCAGAGGGCTCAAATCAGGAAGCACTCCGGATACCGGGCGCCTACCAGTCCAAAGTCGGGCTCGTCTCCCTCGGTGCCGTCGGGCGCGCCACAGCCCGCTTGTTGCAGCCGTTCGAGATCGACGTTCTGGCCTACGATCCCTTCCTCCCCGCCGAGCAGGCAGCAGAACTCGGCGTCACCCTTGTTTCGCTCGAATCGCTTTTTGAACAATGCGAAGTCGTCAGCATCCACGCGCCATGGATTCCGGCCACCGAGCGCATGGTCAATGGAGCCCTCATCTCCCGGATGAAGAACGGCGCGACACTCATCAACACGTCGCGCGGTGCCGTCGTGGCGGAGGATGAACTCTGCGAGGTGCTCGCGACCCGGCCCGATCTCTCGGCTGTTCTCGATGTCACCCACCCCGAACCGCCCGCTTCCGACTCTCCTCTTCGCCAACTCCCCAACGTGCTCCTCACTCCGCACATCGCCGGCAGCATGCAGCTCGAATGCGCGCGCATGGGGAGCTGGATGGCAGAAGAGCTCCGCCGCTTCTGCGCGAAGGAGCCTTTGCGTTATTCCATCTCGAAGAACCAACTCGCTTCCATGGCCTGATCTCATGCGCCCCGGTCTCGTCTCCATCACCTTTCGCAAAGAGACCCCCCAGAGCATTATCGCGCTCTGCGTTGCCAACGGGTTGGAGGATATCGAGTGGGGAGGTGACATCCATGTCCCACACGGCAACCAGACACGCGCCGCGGAAGTTGCATCCCTCACCCGCGAGGCCGGACTTCGCGTTGCAGCCTACGGATCTTACTACCGTCTCGGCGTCAGCGAATCCGACGGACTCTCCTTTGCTAGCGTGCTCGAATCTGCCGTCGCGCTCGGGGCCCCGACCATCCGCGTCTGGGCCGGCAATCGCGATTCGGACGATGCCGATTCCACTTGGCGCTCGCTCGTCGCGGACGATGCGCTCCGGTGCGCGGATCTTTCCGGCGCGGAAGGAATTTCCATCGCCTATGAGTTCCACGGCGGCACTCTGACGAATACGGTGGACTCCGCCTGCGCCCTCCTCGATGCGACCGTTCACCCTTTCGTTCACATCTTGTGGCAGCCAACGGTGGGGCTCTCCACCGAAGAGTGCCTCGCGGGCTTGCGCCGGATCCTACCGCGCCTTCTCAACGTCCATGCGTTTCACTGGTGGCCCGACTCCGCAACGCGTCATCCGCTCTCCGACGGCGCGGATCGATGGACGGTCTACCTCGACGAAATCCGAGCGGCGGGGCTTACCCCGTCCGTGCTTCTGGAGTTCGTCCGCGACGGCGCGACCTCCGCGCTCGCGCAAGACGCCGCCACTTTGCGCAGTCTGCTCAATCCAGCGACCTGACAAACCACTCCTGCAGCATTCCGTAAAAATGCATCTGCAATAGCGCGCGATCCCGAAGGTTTCCAATCGCAGGAGGAATCTCCTCCGAGAGCTCTCTCTCGCCAAAACCATGCTCCTCCGAAATCGCAAGACGCGCCTGATTGAGCGCGCTGAGCCACGCCTCGATATGCGGAAACGCGATCTCGAGAAAATAATTATCCCCGCGGGCAGAAGCACCGCGCAAGTCCGCCTGCACGACATCTCTTGCTTCCCGGAAACCATCCTGCAACCCCGGCTGCACATACGCATTCCAGTCGTCGGCCAGTCCGGACTCGTCGCCATCCGCAATCGGTGCCGGGAAAAACCGCGCCTCCACCCGCGGATCGTTCGAGCCCGCGACGACGACAATTTCTTTGAGCAACTCGAAGAGAAACGGTTGGACGTCGCGCAGCTCCGTAAGGCGGTTCTCCGAAAAATGAATTTCCACGCCCCGACTGTAATCCCACACGCTCTCAAATCCAAAACCGAATCTCGAAAATGTCGCCGCGTGCGCACGGAACGTTGCGCTTTTCAACTGCCATCACACTGATAATATAGACGCCCTCATGAAACCCATCTTCCTCGGAACAGACAGCGGCGCGACGACTTCCAAAACATGCGGTGTTTTCGCAGACGGGACACCCATTTCGCTTCAACTCGCACAAAGCTCCACCAACGCTCAGGCCGGCACCGACGCCGTTCTCGCGGGCTGGATCGCCGGAATCGAACTCTTTCTCAAAGAAAACCAACTCGCGTGGGAGCAAGTGCAAGGCATCGGCCTCGCCATTCCCGGCCCTTACCAAAGCTACGGCGTCCTCGACCGCACGGCGAATCTGCCGCCGTCTTTCGCGGGGTGGGAGTTCTATGCCGAATATTCACGCATCATCGAACGCGCAGCCGGACGCCCGATTCCGCTTGTTTGCGGCAACGACGCAAACTACGGCGGTGTGGCAGAGGCGGCCCTTGTTCGCGGCAAGAAAAAATGCGGAGTCATCATGCTGGCTCCCGGCTCGGGACTCGGCACCGCTTACGTTGATCCGAGCGGAATTCCCCTCGACGGCGACACGCTTGCCGGGATGGAAGCCGGGCACATGCCCGCTCCGCTCCATTTGCTCGGCTTGCCCGCATTTGTCTGCGGCTGCGGGCGAACGTGGGGGTGCTTCGAGACTTATACGTCGATCTCGGGACTTCCTCAATTCCTCGATTTCCTTCTCCCCAAATACCCCGACCACGAGCTTGCCAAGGCTGGCCTTTCACCAAAAGACAAAGCCCTCTCGCTCCGCAAACGCGCGCAGGAAGGCGATCTCCTCGCGCTCGAGATTTTTGACTACCAAGCCAAAGCCCTCGGCCTCCACATCGCTAACCTCTCCATGGCCTTCGACGCGGAATATGTTGTTATCGGCGGCGGGTTGATCGACCCCGGCACGACCACCGAAGAATTCCGCGCCCGCTATCTCGGCGGCATCCACGCCGCCGCCGAGCCATGGCTTTTCCCCGTCCAACGCCGGACTCTCAAAATCGTCCCCGCCTCGCTCGGCGAACTCTCCCAAGCAGTCGGCGCCGCCCTCGTCGCACTCTACGCATCGCGGGAATAATCAAACGGCGCCGCAAGGCAGGCGAAACGCCACAGTCGTACCCTCGCCCGGGCGGCTCAGGATTTCCAAGTCGGAGCCTATCTCCTTCAGAAACTCCCGGCAAAGCTGGATTCCGAGTCCGACACCTTGCTCATTTGTTGTGCCAGCAACCGAGTGGTCGAGTTCCCCGCGGAGCACTTCTTGCAATCGCTCCTCCGACATACCTGCGCCCCGGTCGTTGACGGAAATCAACCAGTCCACTCCCTCGCGCCGCGCATCCACCACGACTGGCTCCCCGCCTTCTTGCGAATACTTGACGGCATTCGAGATGAGGTTCCGCAGCACGGTGCGGAGGCGATTTGCGTCCGCCTCGACGCGCACCTCGGTCGTCACACGATTATCTATTGAGATCCCCTTCAAGTCGGCAAGTGGAGTGAGAAGGCGCACGGCAGGCACCACCTCATCAAGCAGGCTCAAACTTCGGATTTCAGGCTCTGTATCTTTGAGCATCCCTTGTGCCCACACCAATAATCCCTCCAAACATTCGTGCACGTTAGCCGTTTCGATCCGCAGATCCCGGAGAGCCATACGAAAATCTTCCGGCGGCAACTGTCCGTCTTCAAACATTTCAAGCGAGAGGCGCAACGCCCCCACCGGGCCGCGGAGGTCGTGTGCGACAACAGAAAAGAGACGCTCCTTTGAACGAGTCACCGCGATCAACTCCACACTCTGTGCCACTAACTTTTCTTGGTCTCGCTCGAGATCTTGATTTTTGGCAGCAATTACCCTGAGCGAATCGCCGTTGATCTGGCGGAAGAGCTCCAGAAACCACGTGAGGCCAATCAGAAAAATCACCAAATTCGCCGTATAAAGCGACCGCGACACCAAGTCTTGTTCGTAGGAATCAAAGTGCGAGAGTTTAACAACCACAAATGCGGTGCCATACAAAACCAAAGCCCCCCACCGAATTGCCTTCACTTCGAGCACGAAAACAGCACCAGCCATGACCGTGAGTAGAAAATTCTCCGCCCCGTTGCGATACATCCAACCCGTAACGATAAACACCACCGAAGCACCGATCGTGACCACCAAAAACGCCGCGCTAATCTGTCGGCGAATCGCAAGAAACAACCCCGCAAAACCCACAGCGGCAAGCGTCAGGTTGAATGGCACCAGAGCCGCCCGCCCATCCACCCAATTGAATCCTCCGAAAATCGTCCCGCAAACTACCATCGCCATCGCCGACGCATTCGTCGTGCAAATCTTCGCCTGTTCAGCAAAAGCCATCGAGGGATTCACATTGAAAGAAATCCATCGGAACCAGAACGGAGCGGAAGTTAGCATCAATGCGGGAATTGTTCTCCCAAAAGCAAATCGATGCAACTGAATCTCCACCACCTCGCCTTCTGCGCCCTCTGCGCCCTCATCGCATGCTGCTGCACGGCGAACGCGCAGTGGCGCGAAGCACTGCTGGGATGGCAATACGAGTTTCCGCGAGATCACGGCAATCATCCCGATTTCAAAACGGAGTGGTGGTATTTTACAGGGAACGTCGCGACTCCGGACGGGAAACAATTCGGTTACCAACTCACGTTTTTTCGGCAAGGTGTGATCCCTCCGGGCCAAAAAATTCCCCCTTCTTCGTTTGTGACGCGCGACGTGAAATTCGCCCACTTCGCCGTCAGCGAACTCGCAAACAATCGCTTTCACCACTTTCAAAAACTCTCACGCGGGAGCTTCGGGCAAGCGGGGTTTGAAGATTCCACCCGCCTCGCATGGATCGAAAATTGGGAAGCGTGCATCACCGGCCCCCACTCGTTTCATCTCGCCGCCAAGCAGGACGGTGTCTCGATTTCCCTCGATCTCGAATCACTCAAACCTCCGGTTTTCCACGGTGAGAACGGCGTCAGCCAAAAAGCCGAGGGCGTCGGCCGCGCCTCGCATTACTACTCTCTCACTCGCCTCAAAACATCTGGCACGATCAGCATTGACGGCACCACAAACACCGTAGATGGCCTCAGTTGGTTCGACCACGAGTGGGCCACCAACCAGCTGGCCGCCAATCAAAAAGGCTGGGACTGGATCAGCCTCCAGTTCGACGACGGCTCCGAACTCATGCTTTTCCAAATCCGCACGATCGACGGCGGTCGAGACGCCTACTCGTCAGGAACCTTCATCGACGCCTTAGGGAAATCCGAAAAAATCGCCAACGCCGACTTCTCTCTCATCCCGCTCGAATGGTGGACCAGCCCCTCGTCCAAAGGCAAATACCCGGTCGATTGGAAAATCCAAATCCCAAAACTCTCCCTCGACCTCACACTCCGCGCCGCCAACAAAGCCCAAGAACTCGACGCCGCGCCCTTCGCCTACTGGGAAGGAGCTATCACCGCCGCCGGAACCCGTGCCAACCAACCCGTCTCAGCGCGCGGATACTTGGAAATGACAGGCTACGCAGGCGCCGTCACAGGAATGCAGTCGCGATAGCCCCGCTCCGCCGCATCACTTCGCATGCCGTTCAATGGCCACTTCGTTCAACACGCCGATGAAAGGCAGGTTGCGATAACGTTCGTTGTAGTCGAGACCATAACCGACGACAAACTCGTTGGGGATGTCGAACCCGACATACTCCGCCTGGATTTCGCACACGCGCTCGACCTGTTTGCGCAGGAGCACGCAAGAGCGGAGGCTCTCGGCACCAGCCTCGGCGGCCAGGCGGGCTTTGATCGCGCTCAAGGTGATCCCGCTATCGAGAATGTCATCGAGAATCAACACATGCCGCCCTCGCACGTCAGCGAGTTGGGTTTGTCGAAACTGGATCTGCCCGGTCGATCTGGTTCCGTGGTAACTCGACACGCTCCAGCAATCCACCTGCAAGGAAAGCGGGATGCGGCGCAAGAGGTCGGCCATGAAAATAAAACTCCCGTTCAAAATCGCGATCACAGTCAGGTCTTTGCCTCGGTAGTCTTCCGTGATCAGGTGCGCCATTTCGTCAAGGCGGCTCAGGATTGTGGATTCGTGGTAGAGGATCTTCGCAATGTCGGAAACCATCACCTCTTCTGCCGCACGGATCGCCCCGGTGCAAGAAGCCATTGCAAACCCTCGCGCCGCCAACAAATCGGTTCTTGCCCTCCGCCGTTGTCCCCCTTCATCTTCTCCCGACAATGCCCAGACACAACGACCGCACGCCGGAGCAAATTCGCCCCGTAGAATTCCAGAAAAACATCGCCCCGCACGCTCAAGGCTCGGTTTTGGTGGCATTCGGCAACACGCGCGTGATTTGCGCCGCGATGATCGAGGAATCTGTGCCCCGGTGGATGAAGGAGCAAAACGTCCCCGGCGGCTGGCTC